>CANGVB010000307.1 GCA_947456995.1 Bryobacteraceae bacterium
ATTGGTGGCTGAAATTACCCAGCCTCACCTCAGACCGGTTTAATTGAAAGGGCATCACAACGCTCGGGTCTTCGTTCATAAACCGGAACCCGGCTGGCAAAACCCCGATCACTTCATGCGCCCGTGAGTTCAGCAGGATGCGCTTGCCAAGAACCTCGGTCGAACCACCAAACTTACGCTGCCAGTAGCCATAAGAAAGCATCACGGTCTCTGGCGCTTTCGGCGCATCGTCTTGCGCTGTGAAACGGCGTCCCAGAATCGGCTGGACGCCAAGTACCGGCAGCAGGCTTTCGGTCACCACAAGCGACGGGATACGCTCTGGCTCAGCCCCACCTGTCACGTTAACAGCCTCGTCCCGCCAAAGCGCAACGCCTGTAAATACCCTGTTCTCTTCGCTATACAGAAAGTGTGTTGCCGGCGACGCATTCAAATCTGTGATTCCAACTCCCGGTGCAGATTGCCACACTCCAACAAGCTGATCCGAAGCCTCAAACGGCAGTGGTTTCAACAAAACAGCGTTGATTACCGAGAAGACTGCCGTGTTCGCGCCAATCCCCAGGGCCAAGGTCAGGATCGTGATCATTGTGAACAAGGGTGATCGATTGAGGCGCCGAAGGATTTGTCGCATGCTCTCAATACGAATGAATTCGACAAAAGTTTCCACATGTCTTCGCTCTGTAACCAAAAAGTATTGCGATTGAAACATATTGTCCCTACACTAGAAAAACTGTGAAAAAGCTTAACTTTGCATTACTGGGTCTGCTTTGCCTCGGGGAGGCAATGGCGCAATCGACGCTTGGCGTCGTTCTGGGGAACGTGACCGACCCTTCAGGCGCAGCCATTGGGGGCGCTAAAGTCAAAATCGTGAATCTGGGCGAGAATGTTGCCCGCGAAACCGTCGGCGCCGACAATGGTGCCTATGAATTCCAGAACGTGAAGGCTGGCAACTACTCAGTTTCGATCTCCAAACCTGGTTTTCGGGCTTTTTCACTCAAAGAAGTAATTCTCGAATCCCGGCAGACTCTCCGCGTAGATGCCCGCCTTGAAATCGGCGAAGTTACCCAGGTGGTTGAAGTCAGCGCCGCTGCTGGCTTGATCGCAACCGACTCACCAGCAGTCAGTTCCAGCCTTACTCCTGAGAAAGTCTCTTCGCTGCCCGCCAATTTCCGCGCCAGCACCAACACAACACCGTACTTTCTCCTCCAGACTCTTCCAGGCGTACAGTCAGACAACGGTGGCGGGTTTGCTATTCAGGGCGGCGTTCCGGCGCAGTCAGAATCCAGTTCCGATGGCATTTCAATCACGGCCGTTACCGGCAACAGCCCCAATCGCAACCTCTTCCCATCAATCGAATCGATTAGCGAAATCCGGGTGCAGGGCGTAGGCAACTCCGCTGAATTTGGCCAGCCCGGCGACGTCACCATCATTTCCAAGAGCGGCACAAACAATTACCACGGTGCCCTCTTCTGGTACCACCAGAACAAGGCCCTCGATGCGCGAACTTTTGGCATTCCCACCTTGGCAGCCAAGGTAAGCAACAACTTCGGTGGCACCATCGGCGGCCCGGTCCGGATCCCCAAGCTCTACAACGGCACCAACAAAACCTTCTTCCAGTTCGCCTGGGAAAGCCTTCGTTTCCCCCGGCAATCCACTGTCGCAAACACCATTCCCAGCGATCGGCTCCGCGCCGGCGACTTCACCGCAGAAGGCGTCACCGTACGTGACCCAGTAACCGGACAGCCCTTTCCCGGCAACGTCATCCCAACCAGCCGCATCAATGCCGTGGCCAGAGCAGTTATCCCTTTCTATCCCAAAATCAACATCGGCGACGGCTCACGCCGCTCGGTGAACAACTTTATCGAAAATCGCGTAGCCAACATCGAATCCAACCAGTACGACCTTCGCATCGACCAGACCTTCGGCACGAAGCACAGTGTCTTTGGCCGCTATACCTGGAAGCAGAATCCTACCATCAGCCCCAATAACCTCTCGCTGCCCTCTGACACCAACAAGGCAGACCTTCAGCAGCTTGTTGCCAGCCACACCTGGACCATCAAGCCAAACTTGCTGAACGAATTGCGTGGTGGCTATAGCTATTCCGAAAGCCGCACAGACTTCCCCTTCGATGGCCGGGCCTTTACCAATGGCCTCAACTTGAAGGATATCCAGAGAGACATCTTCTTCAACGGCTTGCCCAATTTCAGCATTGACCAATACCAGGGCTTCAACAAAGGCCGCCCCGGATTTGGCATCTCGAAGAACATCCAGTTCATTGACAACCTCACCTGGATCAAAGGCAAACATACCTTCAAGTTTGGCGGCGATATCCGCAAGTTGCAGGCTGAAAGCGCCCTCGGCTTCACCACAGGTAACAACTACGGCGACTTCTCCTTCACTGGCGCATTTACCGGCAATTCCTGGGGAGACTTTCTCCTCGGCACGCCCGCCTCCAGCCAGATTGCAGTCTTGTCAACCGACAATGACGGCCGCGCCACACACTATAAGTTCTACGCTCAGGACAGCTGGCGCATTACGCCCAAGCTCACCATCGAAGCGGGCCTGCGTTGGGAATTCCACCCTGGCTATTCTGACGCCGGCTTCAACATCGCCAACTTCGATCGCACGGTCCCGCGCACCGGTCGCGTCGTCATCATGACTGACCCCAAGGCCCGCACGCTGGTCGCTCCCGGTGCCATCACATCCTTCAATGGCTGCCCCGGCAACCCGATCAACGGCGTCGCCTGCACTCCCATCGTCACTGCTGCGGAGGCTAACCTCCCCGAAGGCCTTCGTCAAAACTACTACACACAGTTCCTGCCGCGCCTTGGTATGGCTTACCGTCTCGACAACAAGACTACGGTACGCGCCAGCGCCGGCCTCTACAACATGATCACCCTCGGAAGTGTCTTCTTCTCGCTCACCGGCACAGTGCAGAGCGACGTTCGCTTCTTCAACAACGTCGGCAGCGATGGTAGACCGGTCTTCACTTTGCCTGACACCCGCACTCCCGGCAGCGGTATTCGCGCTGGTGCAGTAGGCAGCTTTGAATTCCGTACAGCCAACCAGATCGACTTCCGCCCCCCGCAAATGGTCCAGTGGTCACTCTCGGTCGACCGTCAGCTCAACAACAACACCGGCCTGCGCCTTAGCTACATTGGCAACAAGAGCTCGCATATGCCCTGGGCACCTGACCTCAACCAGATGCCTTCCGACACCCGCTTCTTCTCGCAGCGCCCCAACACCGATCGCCCCTTCCCCAACTGGGGGCTGATCTTCAGCCGTGACGCAGGCGCCAACTCCATCTACAACTCGCTACAGGCAGAAATCAATCGCCGCTTCGCTAAGGGCTTGTCCTTTACCAGCGCCTACACCTGGGCTAAATCGCTCGCCGACAACGCCGGCCCTAACCCTAGTGGTTTTGCAGGTGAAACTGGTGGCGGCCGCGTTACCAACTCCTACAATCGTGCGGGCGACCGTGGCGACGTTTACGCATTCCGCCGCCATCGCGGCTTGCTCAACCTCGTCTACGAACTTCCCTTCGGCAAGGGCCGTAGCTTCATGAGTAACTCCAACCGTTTCATCGACACTGTCCTCGGTGGATGGCAGATCTCCTCGATCGTCACGCTGCAGAGCGGTCCCTTCCTGACGCCTACCGTGAGCGTTGGCGACCCCTCCGGCACCTTGGCCGCAAGCCGTGGCGCACAGCGCCCAGACCGCGTCGGCGCAGCCTTTGGCAGCGTCTCCAACCCCACCGCCAACCAATGGCTCAACCGGGCAGACTTCTTCTGCCCCGGTCGTGCCCCTGGTGCAGCCAACCAATATGATTGCGTCGTTGGTGTTGTTCCTGGTCGCGATGTCGCCCCGATTGGCCGTTTCGGCAATTCAGGTGTCGGCATTGTCGTCGGCCCCGGAACCTTCGGCTGGAACATGGGCATGATGAAGCAGGTCCGCCTGACCGAGAAGGTTTCCTTCCGTATCGAGGGCAGCTTTACCAACGTTCCTAACTGGACCAACCTCGGAGACCCCGTTCTCAACGTGAACGATAACGCCTTTGGTGTCATCCGTGGAGCACGTGGCGTCGACTTCGGTGCTGGCCGTAGCGGCCAGGTTGGCGCTAGACTTCAGTTCTAGGCTAATGTTCAAACTCATCGCAATCGCTTCCCTCTCCTTCATCGCAGCGGCCCAGGATTCTAAACCCTTCCTCGGCCGCTGGAATGTAGTCGTCACCCCGGCCACTGGCAACCCCTGGCCGCAGTGGCTCGAATTGATCGAGAAGGACGGCAAACTCGAAGGCCGCGTCCAGCCCCGTGGCGGCGGCTGGCGTCCTCTCACCAGCGCAGGCATGAATTCCGGCAAGATGGTCGTCGCTGTCGGCAAGATCCGCTGGGAACTCACCTCGCCTGCAGCAGACAAGATTGCAGGCGTCGAAATCAATGACACAACAACAGGCCCAAGCCTGGCAGGGGTTCGCGCTCCCAAGCTCGACCGTAAGATGCCAAAGAAATGGGCCAAACCAGTAGCCCTCTTCAACGGCAAAGACCTCACTGGCTGGGAACCCATCGGCAACGTCAAGAACAGCAAATGGGTAGCCCGTGACGGCGAACTCATCAACGACAACCCCGAAGTGCCAGGCGTGAAAAACCCGGGCGCTGCCAACATCAAAACCACTGCCAAGTTTCAGGACTTCAAGCTCCACATCGAAGTCAACTGCCCCACTACAGGCAACAGCGGCATCTACTTGCGCGGCCGCTATGAAATCCAGGTTGGCACCGAAGGTGGCAAGTTGCCCGATCACGAGATGGGCGCAGTCTATAGCCACTATCCGCCACCGGCAAATGCTGAACTCGGCCTCGGCAAGTGGACCTCATTCGACATCACTCTCGTAGGCCGCCGCGTTACCGTTCTGCGCGACGGCAAGATGTATCACGACAACGTCGAGATCCCCGCCCCAACTGGCGGCGCACTCGACGGCAACGAATCCGAGCCCGGCCCCTTCTTCCTGCAAGGCGACCACCACGGCATCATCCGCTACCGCAACATCACGGTTTCAGAAGCAAAAAAGTAGTGTTATTCCGGCTTATGGCGAGGTAGTTCGAGAGCCCGTTTGCGCTCAGCAGCAGGCAGGCTCTTGTTGAAGGCTGCACCGTACCCCGTGGTCTGGTGATAAACATAATCCTTCCAGGGGTCGCGGCCTTCGATCCGCGGATCGCCAGTCTGCCTCAGATAGCTCTCAAGCCTGCCCCATAGCTGCTTCTTTGCACTCTTGTGCGCAGGATCAGTGGCTACATTCTTCATCTGCCAGGGGTCTGTCTTCAGATCGTAGAGTTCCTCCGCAGGGCGGCGGTTGTAGCAAAGATCGTACTCACGCGAAGCGACATTCTCGCTGATAAACGCAGGCGTCGGGCCCGCATCAACATCACCATGGGGTGTGCGA
>CANGVB010000308.1 GCA_947456995.1 Bryobacteraceae bacterium
GCTCATCATGTAAGCAGTTTCGTCCAGACTGGTAAACGCATTCAGGCCAACAGCACCGCTTTCTTCGAGTACTTTGGTGAACCGTTCTTTATCAACAAATCCGTTTGCTTTTTCGATTGCCTTCTTCAGGCCTTCTTCCAAAGTCTTGACCTTGTCGGCGCTGGTCTCAGCGCCTTTGTTCCGCTCGGCAGTCAAGGCGTCATACGCGGCTTCCACCGCTTCCATCGCTTTCAGCTCTTCGGCCAGGTTGAGCGTACCAACGGTACGAGTGCCTTTGAAGGCCATGTGCTCAAACATGTGCGCAAGGCCCGCTTGACCCTTGGGGTCATCGGCCGAGCCAGCGTTCACACGGCTGAAAAAGCTAACCACGGGAGCCTGGTGACGTTCATAAACGACGAAGGTAATTCCGTTCGCCAACTTGAATTCTGTGACGCGCTTCTCAATATCGGCCAAGTTCTGGCCCAACATCGCCGCTGGCAGGATTGCCGCGAGCGCAAAGATAATTCTCTTCATAAGGGGGTATTCACAGTATCCCATGCGAGTTAAGATCACTGGTTGACGATCTATCATGCTGCAACATACAACTCAAATTCGCGTCCGCTACGCCGAAACCGATCAGATGGGCGTGGTCTATCACGCCAACTATGTAGTGTGGATGGAGGTGGGCCGCGTGGAGGCAATGCGATCTGCAGGACTCAATTATGCAGAGATGGAAAAGGAAGGCGTGCGGGTTGCAGTACTAGGCGTGGAAGTGGACTACCGGGCAGCGGCACGCTACGACGACCTTGTGAATGTAACCGCCAAAGTAGTTGAAGTGCAGAGCAGGAAAATGCGGATCGAGTACGAAATCCATCGCGCAGCCGATCAAGTACTCCTGGCGACCGGGGCAACCCGTCATCTCTTCATCAATCATGATTTGAAACCAGTTCGCTGCCCCGACAAGTACTTCGAACTCTTCAATAATTCAGTGAAATAAAAATTTCTTTCCTTAACATTTATTGCTACTTTCATTAGTTGTGTCTGTATGGAAACCAATGATCTGACAGTCTTGTTGCGTCGCATGGTAGCTGGCGATGCCGAAGCGGGTGAAGAGGCCCTGCGCCTGACTTACCCCAGGCTGCGTCAGATCGCCCAGACCGTCATGAGTTCAGAATCGAAGGCCAAGACACTACAGCCCACTGCGCTTGTCAATGAGCTTTACCTTCGCCACCTGAGCCAGCTGGATCTCTCGATCCAGGACCGAAGACACTTCTATCACCTTGCTGCACGCGGCATGAGAAGGATCCTCATTGATAGTGCGCGGGCCCGCAAGACAGCAAAGCGGGAAGCGACATCCAATCCTTTCCCGCCTGGCCTGCCCCACTGGACGCAGCTCAATCCTGAAGATATTCTCAGTCTCGACGCTGCCCTGGCAACCCTTGAGAAGGAAGAACCAAGGGCTGCATCGATCGTGGAGTTGCGCTACATTCTGGGCTGCACGCAGGCAGAAACCGCGAGTCTTTTGGGTCTGAGCGCCCGCACAATTCGAGATGATTGGGACTATGCCAGAGTCAGATTACGCAGCCTCATTCACGGTGCTTAACTCGAAAGTGCATCCAGTAAATCGTTTTTGAAATCCTTTATCTTTGCAGTTCGTCTGGAATGCTCTATGGCCGTTGCTTTAACAAGCACTGCTGCTACTTCTGTGGGATGGGCCACCCCCGCCACTTGTAGCTTCTCCAGAATTGCAGTCTCGCCATCTCCCTGGCCAACAGCTAATTTCAGCCGGCAGCCAGACAGGATTTCAAAGCAGACCGCGCCCATCGAAAAGACATCGCTGGCCTCCAGCTTCAAACCCGCAACCTGTTCAGGCGCAACATAGTCCAGCGAGCCCGCAAAATAAGTGCTCTGTTGCCCGTCTAGAATTTCTTCATAGACGGTTGCCACACCAAAGTCGATTAGCATGGCGACTTCATCTGCGGTACCTGCATTGCGAAGCACTATGTTTTCCGGTTTGAGATCCCGGTGCAGAATTCCCTGCCGGTGTACTTCTTCCAGGGCTGACAAGGTTTGGCTGATAATCCGGGCGGCACGGCCAGCCTCAATGGATCCTTGCCGCAGACTTTGCCTCAGGGTCACGCCGTGAATGTATTCCATCACCAGATAGGGCCTCTCTTCAGGGCCTAATCCATGACAAAGCAGCTTCACCACACTGGGATGCTGAAGTCGCTGCATCGATTCGATCTCACCTGCCAGCCGCTTGGCTAACCAACTGCCTTCTCTTGCTGGCTGCTGGAACAGTTTCACCGCAATACTGCCACCCGCCTTTAGATCCTGCGCCAGATAGACCGTGGCGAAGCCTCCTTTGGCAATCACGTGCTCGAGCAGGTAACGCTGGTCGAGGATCAATCCGCTGCGGGTTCGCTCATCCTCGTTGGATTCCACATGGTCAAAATGTTGGAGCAGAATTCGCACACGTTCTCGAACCACTATTGGTAGCTTCGCTAACTCAGCTTCGCGCACGCCCGGCGCCTGATCGCGAAGCCTCAAAAACAACCGGCGCTCCACCTTGCGCAACAGAAATGGATTGCCCAAAAGAGCCACCAGGTGCCACCGCCCCAGATACAGACCAGCAGCTGGAAGCAAAAGCAAGAGCCAGATGAACTGGCCGCTACTCACACGAAACGGATCAGGCAATATCTGCTGGCCGGACGGTGACAAGACTTCAACGGCAGCGGCACCATTCGGGCGTTCACTCAGTTCCAGACTTTTCAGCGAAGCAAAGGCGCTGAGCCCTTTGCCACTAGAATCGATCCAACGCCAACGAATGGAATAGGCCAATTCCGGTGGAAGAATCGAATCAGAATCAATTCGATAACTTGCATCTCCGGTCTTGCTCAACTTGAGTTGGCTCGATTTGCTATAAAGTTCTTCAACGATCCTCCGGTTCAGCCTCACGAGCGACTTGCCGATCAACATAGCAACCGTATCCGGGCCTTCGTCGACGAAGCCATGCCAATGTGCATCACCCGTGGGCAGATAGGCATTTTGCGGAAGCACAACAACGTGTTGCACATTCTTCGGCCATGCCATGGCAGTGGCTGCATCGTTCATTGCAAGATTCGCGGTTTCACCCATCATCCAAATCCAACCACGACGATCCACTGCCACAGCGTTGGTTTCAAGATTGACGTTGCCTTCTTCAGGCCCATAGTGCTGACAGGCCCAGCCAGTAGCATTCCGAATCACTCGAGTTACAGGAGCAGAATTCCGGTATGCGATCCAGACTTCGTTTTCGCTTCGAAGTGCAAAAGATCGAAACTTGGGGGAAATCATGCACTCAGGTGCCATTTGCTTGCGCCATTCCCCTTGCTGGTACTTTGCCCAAAAACCTTCCCCCAAGAGCCAGAGAGTGCCGTCGCGGTCGCGCTTGAATTCACTGATATAGCTCCGGCCCAAATCGGGGCCAACACGTTTTAACTGAGGTTTCCCCAGGCTCAGCCCAATGATCTCCAGTAGCCCATGCTTGGCAGCAGCCCAGACACGCCCGTCATCAGACTCGGCAAGCCAGCGAGCCGGCAACTCCTTCACTTCCGGGCTCTCATATCCAATCGTCTGCCATGGGCGATGATCCCTCCGGTACAAGGGCATGCCGTTACGCGGAATTACAACAGTGATGCCACCTTTGGTGTGCAAAGCTTCCTCAGCATCTTCAAATGTCCAGTCTGGCTGGTTGACGAAAGATTCCACTTCACGCTCGAATTTTGGCTCCAGCACTAAACTGCTGTCCTTTCGATAGGGTCTCTTCTCCAGACGGGAGAATCCGTTGGAATGCGCAACCCAAAGTTGGTCTTGCATCAATTGCACATTGGCAGCCTCCGGACGAATCTTCCAATGAATGGAGTCACTGCGAATCGAAAAACTTCCAACGCCCTCACCATTGAGAGCAAGATAAAGACGGCCCCGCTGCTCATCTGCAAAATGATCTAAAGCTCTGTGTGGGAGTTGCAGGCTTAAATACTCACTTCGTCCGGTTCGAGCATCCATCATCAGCCAGTGGCCACTAACCGCAAAGATTGCTTTCTCTTTGGAAACAGGAGCCCAATAAGAGCTCTGATCAACTTCAATCTCCTTACCGTCTACAAGTACTTTCGAATCACTTTTGCGGCGGACCACTAAATCGTAAACTTGCTTTGTTGACCTGGAGGCACTCGTGGGCTGGATCTGAATCAAAAAGCCACCCCAATCAATATTGCCGGTCGATTGAGCCTTCGCCGGGAGGCCGCTTATCTTCTTGACATCGCCCAACCCTACTGCAAAAGTTCCTGATGGAAAACGAACTCCAACACTTCCGCCGTCCAATAACTGCAGGTCAAGCACAGCCTCTTCCGGAAGCCCAGGCACTCGCACATAGTTTCCCAACCGAAGCGAAAACAGCCCTTGCGGCGTCCCAGCGTAGACAAGGCCTTCACCGCTGGCCACTACCTTTTCCACTCGCAGACCTGGCACTTGTGGAGGGAAGAGCCATACATTGGAACGGTCGTGGTCCAGGTCTGGCCCTTGCGCCCAAAGCGAAACAACCATTCCGAAAATCAAAAGCCGCAGCATTGGTTCCATCATCGCAATTCAGCACGATACAGAGTTCTCTTGATTGACATGATATTCATAAACTTTTGCTAAATTCGCATCATGAGATTCGCGGCTACTCTTGCTCTTCTTGCTACAGGCCTTGTGGCACAGGACTTTCGGGCTGTTATTTCGGGTGATGTTACAGACACCAC
Source organism: Bryobacteraceae bacterium (assembly GCA_947456995.1). Lineage (GTDB taxonomy): Bacteria > Acidobacteriota > Terriglobia > Bryobacterales > Bryobacteraceae > Bryobacter. Next base: position 4,761 of record CANGVB010000308.1, read on the forward strand.
AGGAGCCATTGCTCCCGGCGTTAAGGTGACCGCCCGCAACCTCGACCAAAACGTAGAATACTCAAGCGTCACTAATGAAGGGGGCCGATACGTGACGCCCTTCCTGCCGCCAGGCAAGTATTCTTTGCGCTTCGAAAAGGCAGGCTTCAAACCCTTGACCCGCGACGCGATTCAGTTGAGTGCCGTTGACCGTCTCAGCATCAACGTCAGGCTCGATGTCGGCTCGCTGAGCGAGAGTATTACGGTAACGGGTGAAGTCCCGCTATTGCAAACAGAGACTGCTCTTCGATCTGGAACAATCGAACAGAAGCTCATCTCAGACATCCCCACTGCCGGCCGCAACCTCTTCCAATTCCAGTACACACTCCCGGGTGTCACCAAGACCAGCAACTACTGGGGCAATTTTGAACTCTACGCCTTCGGCAACATCAACGGCGTTTCCATCAATGGTGGCCGTAGCGGCGAGAACGAAATTCTACTAGACGGCATTACCTCCACCAGAGGCAGTCGCAGCGCTTCTTTTGCCCCCGGCCTGCAGGCTATCGAAGAAGTCAACATCATCACCAACACCTACGATGCGCAATACGGCCGCGTCGGCGGCGGCACCACATCGATCAATCTGCGCTCCGGCACCAACAAACTGCATGGCGAGCTCTTTGAATTCTTCAAGAAC
>CANGVB010000309.1 GCA_947456995.1 Bryobacteraceae bacterium
CACTTTTTGGAAACCAGCTTGAAAGCGCTGTCCATTACAGGCGGCCGGCGGCGCAGGTCGTGCGCATCACTGGCAATAAACTGAACCATCCCCTCATCCATCAGTTTTTCGCTAAACGCCTTCGCTTTACTTCCGAACACCCCTTCAAGGCTCTGCCCTGTCACCTGAATCGAGCATCCCATCTCTACCCATTCGGCCAACTCTTTGATCCGCATTTGCAACAACATATTGCGTTCCGGGTGCGTAATCACAGGAATCATCCCCGCCGAGAGCAAATCTCCAAAGATCTGTGAAGTCGTCTTGAGGATCAGCAGGTCTGAAAACTCCACGAGTATATAGGGCCCGTTGGCAATCGTATACTTGCGAGGATTCTTTAAGGCATCTGCAATGTTTTCGTATTGCAGATGAAAGTCGCATCCCAGGTGCACTCTCACGCCGCTATCGTTGCGAGCCTCGAGAGCGGCTTTCCGCTCGGCAATCAGTTCGGGATCAAAGCGATACTCGAGGTTCGCGTGTGGGCTAGCCACAATGTCTGTTGTGCCATGGCGTCCTGCCATCCGCAACATCTCAAGACTGACCTCGATGTCAGGTGAGCCATCGTCCATTCCATAAAGGACGTGACTGTGGATGTCAATCATCCCTCAGATAAACATCTCTTCGTCTTGCGTAGCATGCACGACGGCTGGCCGACGACTCTTGAACAAGAAGCCGAAAGCACTTCTCACACCGGTAGTCAGAGCGCTAACCTCACGCAGAGGCTTGAGCAAACCTTCCTGCGTCGTGTGAACCAGGTTCTGAACCTTTTCTACGGTGTCACCTACCACCAACTCCATCCGCTCCAACTGCACCTTAGCCCGGTCGCTGGCGTCGGTAACAACTGCATCAATCTTGGTGAGCTGCATCTGAGTTGTATCGAGAATCTCATTGGTGCGCTTGGTGATCTCAAGCATTTGCTTGCGGCCATCATCCAGAGTCAGTTTGGCGGAATCGAGAGTAGCCTCGGCTTTACCCAGCAAAGGCCGCGCCTCTTCATGGATCTCCTTCACCTTTTTGTACAGGCGCATCAATGTCAGAAATTGTCCCAACTGCGATAACGCACAGAGGGCAACAAAAACAATAAGGACGATCAAGATGGTTTGCATTGTCGAATCCGCCATTCCGGTTCTCTCCAAAATCTATCGGCTGGATAGATAAATGACTCTATACCCCTTCTGATTCAGGTGGGTAGCTGCCATGTGCTTCGCGATAAGCCTGGCGGCCCGCCTCTACAGCTGCGGCTACCTGCTCACGTTGACGCATCACGGCTTCGCGCCCGCGCTCCACAAAATCAGTCGCGGTTTCGCGAACTTCGCCGGTTTTGCGCTTTACAAATTCGCGGCCCTCATCGGCACGACCCTTCAACAGCGCGCGCGTTTCTTCACCTGACTTGGGTGCAAAGAGCAGCCCCACGGCCAAGCCAACTCCAATGCCCAGGAAAAAATAGGGCAGGTTATTTTTGTCTTCCATTACTGGATACCTCCTTAGGGGAACTACTGCCTTCAGTGTACATGTTAAGCTCCAATCGTGTCGTTTGGGAAAGCTCCAAAGCGTGTCGACGGTCAAGCACTTCAGCACTATGCTTCGATGCTGCTTGGGCAGCGAGCGATGTCCAGCGGCGAGATGCGTCAAAAGCTTCGCTTGAAGGCACTGAATCCGGAAGACATCGAAATCGTGATCGAGAAGCTTACGGAATATGGGGCTCTTGATGACACACGTTTTGCCGAAGCCTACGCCAGTGCCCGCAAAGAGAATCAGGGCTTTGGCCAGCAGCGCGTACTTCGCGATCTCAACAAGCAACGCATCGGCTCGGAAATGGCCAAAGAAGCCGTCGCCACTACCTTCTCCGGCACAGACGAAATTGCGCTCATCGAAGACTACCTGGCCCGCAAATTCCGGGGCAAGAACCTTCACGAGTTTCTGGGTGAGCAAAAGAATTTCGCCTCAGCCTTTCGCAGGCTGCGCACTGCGGGCTACTCTGCCGGCAACACCTTGAAAGTGCTGCGCCGCTACTCTACCCACGCCGAAAACATCGACGAAGATTCACTCGAGCCAGACCCGGACTAACGCGCGCTCCACTCGCTGCAACCGCTTGCCTGCAGCTTGTACCGGCCGTTGACGAAGGGGGCATAGCTGCTGACTTCCAAGCGGTAAACTCCGTTGGCTGTAAGACTGGTTTCAATCGACGGCTGCTTGCCATCGGTATCGTCCTCAAAGGCAATCGTTTCCCCTCTTGGGCCGATCAGATAGAGAACGCTATCAAAGCTGGACTCGGCAACATTGAATCGGACTCGCTGCCCCAGCCGCCCTTCAAACAGATAGACATCCGTGTTGTGAAGATCCCCCCGCCTGCCAGTCTTGTTCGAAGCGGAGCTCAACTCGCCTTCCTGCTCCGCCGGGCAGGCAGAAATCAGTTTTGGCAACGATCCGGTATTTCCCGTGCCTGAATCCAGACGGACGCTCAAAACGAAACTCCCCACCTGACTGGCAACTGCGGTTGTCAGAACAATCCGGTAGGTCCCTTTGAGGGGAAGCACAAGACTCCCGGTTGCCGGCAGCCGGGAATTGAGTCCACCGCCACTGTCATCATCTTCGCCGAGATACAAATCACCTGGGCCATAAAGAAAGACATAAGCGTCGATGGTTCTTGAGCTAGCTTCAATGACCAGGCGTTGACCTGCGTCTGCTTCAAAGGTGTACTCTTTGACGAGATAAGGTCTCAGAGTACCTTCGAGCAAACAATCACTGCTGGCCAGACTCGCGCTGACATCCGTACCCGGCGTAATCCTTTGCGACACGCACTTGGTGTTCTGCCGCACTGTTACGCGTTTGCCACCCACCAGGAGCGAGGCGCTCCGCTGTTGACCAGACTCATTACCAGCAGTCCGCAACTTCACAACTCCACTTGCCGTATTGCTCGAAGGCTCTCCAGCGCTAAGCCACCCTGGTAGATCCACCACATTCCAGGGCTCACAAGTGCTCGACCTGGCCACCTGAATCGAAATAGTAGATTCCTTCTCGGGCATCGTAAGCGTAGAGGGAAAAACGGTTGTCGTGCAGGGTGGACGCGGATTCGCCTCCGTCGTCCAGGTGATCGCATAATCTTGTGGCGACACGGCAAGGTCTTTCGATTTCACAACGATCTTCCACTTGCCTGGCTGCGGTTGATCTACAGCCACTTGCTCGACGTTGTCGCGAGTATTCACCCCGGCAACGGCATCGGCTTCGGCCCTCAGCGGATCGAGCGTAAAGGGGAGCCGCGTCTGCCCGTCAGGCCCTATCAGAGTCAAGTCGAGATCATTCATCAATTGCTGCGACCGGCCAGCGGCAGCAGGCGGATCCGTCCAGGCCAGCATCACTCTCAGCGAAGGCACTGCCCCTACTTCAAACTCAAACTCCTTGGTTTCGGAGGCCCTCAGACTTTCGGCATTCCAGGTGTCTTCATCGATGGCTTTGACAGCCTTTAGCCCGTCCGGAACGCCGTAGCCGTAGCTGTAGTCTGGCCCCGGATTGCCGAGATCATTGGCCGTATTGAGCAGAAAGGCCCGCAACAATTCCGGCGAGGGCGCTTTACCGTGTTTGCTTCGATATCGATCGATCAACAACGCAGCAAGTCCTGAGACAGCAGGCGCCGACATCGAAGTGCCCGACAGGGTTCGAGTGGTGTTGCGAGTCGAAGTAGAAAGCACATCCACACCCAGTGCCACCAAATCCGGCTTCACCCGTCCATCGCGACTTGGGCCAAAACTGGAAAAGACACTGACGGCATTTCCCCGGTCTACCGCCCCCACTGTGATCAGGTTTTTGGCATTGGTGGGAGGAGGCAGAGTGTAGAAACCCGCCCGCGCAAACATCGCACAATCGTACTGATCGCGATTGTTGCCAACTGCAAAGACAATTGGGAATTTCTGCTCGTACACGATGCGATCCATCTCTCGCTCAAACGAGGTGTAGGCGCTAAAGAAGCTACAGTTTTCGGCATCTTCTTCCACCACCGCAGTCCATGAATTCTGAGCAAGGTCAGCCTGTTCATTGAGCTTCGCGTTCAGGTTGGCAGTAATGCCTTCAGACACCGTATTAAAGGCAAATGACACGAGCTTTGCCGCCGGAGCCATTCCACGCAATCTCACATCGCTCGCCCCAGCCGCTGCAACCGTGCCTGCCACGTGCGTCCCGTGAATGGCTCCCGCGCCAGGCCTCACTTGTTTCAGCCGGTCGCCAAATTCCGGATGCGTGTCCACAAGATCGTCTACGATCGCCACCGTCGCGCCACGGCCATCCAGACCAAACTGTTCCTGTAAATCTTTGGCCTTGATCTGCCCGGCGCTCTCGGCATTGCTGTTCCGTTCGAACGGCGGAAAGACCGGCTCAACAAAGCGAACCCAGTCCATTGCAGCCAATTCCATCAAATCTGCCGACCGCAACTTCACCGTCAGACGCTCAAAGTAATCGCTGCGATCTACCAGTTGCGCCCCCATGCGGTCCAGTTCCCACTGCGCCTCATCGGCAGAAAGGTCTTTGTGGAAGTAAACGATCAGCTCAAGAGCCTCTTCCCCACGCACCTTTACTTGCGCCCACAATGGGGCCTTACCGTCACGAAGTGCTTCACTGATTTTCTTGTTTGCCGGCAAGGGCGAGGCAAAACTCGCAGCTGCTGAATTGCTCTCAACAGAGACAATCCACTCTCCATCTCCCAGCGCCTCAACGACTCTGAAACCCCTGGCCGCCAGACTCTCTCGATCCACTGCTTTAGCAACTCGATGAATCCGGTCAGCCCAAAGTCCGGCTGCAACAAATAAGAGCAACGCAATGCGGTACCACATGCCTTCGACGCTAACATAGGATTTGCATGGAAAAGCGCCTCACGGCACACGCTAAAGCCGCTGGTTGAGCGTCCAAACTCGCTCCAGGGGTCCTGGCGCAAGCGCTCGCCACGCTGCCGCGTGTCGATAATCCGAACGTTCTTCTCGGGTTTGAAACCTCCGACGATGCCGGAGTCTACAAGCTTTCGCAGGACTGCGCCCTCGTGCAAACCCTCGATTTTTTCACGCCTATCGTCGATGACCCATTCGAATTCGGTGCCATCGCCGCGGCCAATTCGCTCAGCGATGTTTACGCGATGGGTGGCAAGCCGATCACGGCGCTGTCGATCCTCTGCTACCCGGCCAAGGACGACATCGAAGTGCTCGCCGCAATTCTGGCTGGCGGCTCCTCCAAAATGCAGGAGGCCAATTGCGCATTGCTTGGCGGCCATTCGGTCGCAGACGAAACGGTCAAGTTCGGTTATTCCGTAACCGGCCTGGTACATCCCACCCGCTTCCGCGCCAATGCTCATGCAAAGCCCGGGGACGTACTTGTGC
>CANGVB010000310.1 GCA_947456995.1 Bryobacteraceae bacterium
GCCTTTGATACTTCAAAGCCAATTCCGAATGTTGAGATCACCAGCAAAGCAGTGCAGGGCTTAGCCGAGAATCCCTATGATCGAATCGAATTCAACTGGAAGGGGCAAATCCTGCATGGAGGGATTGGGCCGTGGCTCGGTGTTTACGACACGGGGCTTTTAGCAGCGGGTGATGGCTATCGCTTCATGAGTTCGCCCAATGATCGTTGGGACATCACACAGAATCTGAGCTGGCAGGAAGACTTTGCCGTTCCGTTTGGAATCCTTCTCTTCTTTGGGGTGGCCTTTACCGGTGTCAGCTTCGTCATCAAGCGGAGCGAGGAAAGGTTCCGGTCGATGAAGCTTCGAATGTAGAAAGTTGATAGAGTCGAATCGATGAAGACCTTATTGATTTGCCTCTTGTTCTCAGCTTGCATGCTAGCTGAGACCCCGAAGACTTTCACCTTGAAGAACAAGGCGGGGATGGAGGCGGTGATCACCAATTATGGCGGCATTCTGATGTCGCTCAAGGTGCCGGGCCGGGCGGGAAAACTGGAAGACGTAGTGATTGGCTTTGACAAGCCCGAAGACTACATCGCCAAGAAAGAGCATCCCTACTTTGGCGCCCTCGTGGGCCGCTACGGCAACCGGATCGGGAAGGCGCAGTTTTCGATCGACGGCAAAGTTCACAAGCTTGCTGCCAATAATGGGCCCAACTCGCTGCATGGTGGGCTGGTTGGCTTTGACAAGAAGTTCTGGAATGCGCGGCAATCTGGCAATACGCTAACGCTCGAACTGGTGAGCAAGGATGAAGAAGAGGGCTTTCCGGGTGAGTTGCGGGTGAAGGTGGTTTATACCCTGAGCGATAACAATGCGCTGCACATGGACTACTCGGCAACCACCAACAAGCCCACGGTGGTAAATCTCACCAATCACTCTTACTTCAATCTTGGTGGCACTGCGAGCAAGCACGTGATGGGGCATGTACTGAAGGTGAATGCCAGCAAGTTCACGCCTGTCGACAAGGATCTGATTCCGACGGGAGAGTTGAAGGCAGTAGCGGGAACACCTTTTGACTTCACAAAACCCGCCCCCATCGGATCAAGGATTGAACAGAAGGATGAGCAACTGAAGATGGGCGGTGGCTATGACCACAACTTCGTCTTCGATAAGGGCATCACTGCCACACCACAACTTGTAGTTGAAGCCTATGACCCTGCATCCGGGCGCCTAATGGAAGTACTCACAACCGAGCCTGGCGTACAGTTCTATACCGCGAACTTTCTGGATGGAACGATTGTGGGCAAAGGCGGAGTAAAACTGGAGAAGCGCCACGCGTTTTGTCTTGAAACCCAGCACTTTCCCGATTCGCCGAATCAGCCCAACTTTCCAAGCACTTTGTTGCGCCCAGGGAACACATACAAGTCTTCAACCGTATTCCACTTCAAGGTACGTTAATGGACAACATGGAAGCACAGCTTGAGCTGGTGACGGAGAACGCGAAAGAGTTGAAGTCGAAAATCGAGCAATCCAGCATCGGCGAAGAGATCGTCGACTTTGCCGGAGAACTCGCGATTGATGCTGTTGCAGCTATCCTCGATTTCTAGCTGCGGCGCAACCGAACGGGGCTGAAAACTTCTGCGTCAAGGGCGAGCTTGATCTCTTCAAAGACAGCATCAGGCGACTGATGGGCGTTGACGTGGATCACGTTGCCGGTGCCGCCAAGCTTGTAGAAACCAAGAACGGGGTCGGTGACAGCCTTGTAGGCATCCAGCCGGCGATGAGCCGTCTCTACTGTGTCGTCACTACGCTGCCACAATGGCTCGTTGTCGATGTCGCAATGGCCCTCGCGAAGCGGAGGTTTGCTCTGCAGGTTGTAGATTGTGCCGCAGCTTCGGCAGCTCCAACGGGCGCTGAGCCGGCTGATGAGCACAGAATCAGGAACGTCCATATGGACGAGCGTGGGAGCAGCAACGCCGAGGCCTTCGAGGATTTGATGCAGGTGGGAGGCTTGCTCGACAGTGCGCGGATAGCCGTCGATCAGGAAGCCATCACGGCAATCTGGCTCGGCCAGGCGGGCCTCCAGCAGGTGGTTCACCATCTCGTTGGGAACCAGGCAACCGGCCGCCAGAAGGCAGTCGATCGTTTTGCCGGTGTCGGAATGCTTCTCGCTTTCGCGACGCAACATGTCGCCCGTCGAAATCGCGGGAATGCCCAATCGGTCCCTAAGCAGGGGGGACTGGGTTCCTTTGCCGCAACCTGGCGGACCGAATAACAGAAGGACCACGTGTACCTCCATCAAAGAGTAATCCGACTGAAACGCGGCGTCAATGGTAAGTTTCACCCACGGGCTGCCGGTAGAGGTGTTGTGGAAGATGCTTTAATAGTTCGATCATGCCCAGCCAGAATCGCTTCGGACGACGCAATTTCTTTGGCAGCTCCATCGCTGCCGCAGCCGCAGTGGCCGCCCCTGCCCAGGACAGCTTCGACTTCGATACTCCCTACAGCCGGATTGGTACAGACTCCACCAAGTGGGATGCGCAAATCAAGCGCTACGGCAAAGATTCGATCCTCGCCGGGATGGGGATTTCCGACACCGATTTTCGGACTGCCCCAGTGATTACTGCAGCGCTCCAGAAGCGGATGCAGCATGAGAATTGGGGCTATCTGACGATGCCCGACTCCTTCCGCGAGGCGATCATTCGATGGAACAAGAGCCGCTACGGGATCACCATACATCCAGACCGCTTGCTCCTGGCTACTGGCGTGCATCCGGCCATCATTAGTGCCTTGCGTGCTTTCTCCCCGCAGGGCAGCAAGGTGTTGCTGCTAACGCCCACTTACGACGGCTTCTTCGGAGATATTTCTGCGGCCGGCTGCAAGCCGCAGGAGTGTCCGCTCAAGCAGGTGAATGGCCGCTACCAACTGGATCTGGAAGCACTCGATCGTCACATTACGATTGATACGCAGTCGCTGATTCTTTGCAACCCGAATAACCCGACAGGCAATGTCTGGTCTCGTCAGGAATTGACTGCGATTGGCGAGCTTTGCACGAAGCGCCGGGTGGTTGTGCTGGTGGATGAGATCCACTGCGATCTGGTCACCAAAGGGAATCAATACACTCCATATTCGTTGCTTGAGAATCGCGAAGTGGTCAACAACAGCGTCACCTTCAAATCGGCCAGCAAATCGTTTAATCTGTCCGCCTTCAAGGCGGCCTGGATGTTCTCAGACAATGCCGATTACATGGCTCGCATCGCAGCAACCGGCCACAGTGGGGATATCAACACGCTTGGGGTTGTCGCGACTCAAGCGGCTCTCAATGAAGGCGAGCCCTGGCTGAAGCAACTCATCTCGTACATCGACGGGAATCACGAATTTGTTGCCGACTTTGTGGGCAAGCGCATTCCGTTGCTCAAGTACACAAAGCCGCAAGGCACCTATCTTGGGTGGGTGGAGGTGTCGGGGTTGATTGAACGGATTGGGGCGAGCGCTCAGGCCGCAAAGCTGAATCAAGGCCGGCCGGCAGGGGCGCGGCCAGTTACGGCGGAGATGGTGGTGCAGGAATTTCTGGTGAAGCAGGCGAGGGTGCAGATCAATGCCGGCACCAATTACGGACAGGCCGGGACGGGGCGTATGCGAATGAATCTGGGCACTTCGCGCAAGACGCTTGAGATGGCGCTCTCGAGCATCGCTTCGGCGCTGCAGAAGGTCTAGGCGACGCGAAGCTCTGCAGGCCCACACTATAGATCCGGGATGGCCATTTGGATTGCGCCCAGGGAACAAAAGGCTGGACCGCGGCGTATCTCATTTAGGTACATCGATGAACCTGATTGCTGCATGGATGCAAAGTGCGAATCGAGATCGGCGGATAGAAACCGCCGTGGATCAGGCACTTTCCTTTGTTATCAGGGCCTTTGATTTCTTTCAAAACTTGGTTGAGGGCCTCAACGCGGTTTCGACCATATTGGAAGTCGTGAGCGGCCTGCTTCATTTCTAAGGTGCCGTAGAGCAGCTTTCACCTAAATTTCAAAGTGGGTCGGCCATGAATCGCTACAATAAGAGATCTCATGCGCATCGCTCTCGCGCAAATCAACACCACCGTTGGCGACTTCGACGCAAACCGCAAGAAGATCGTTGACTTCGCACGCCGTGCGGCGGATCGGGCAGCACAGGTTGTGCTCTTTCCTGAACTCTGTCTCACCGGATACCCTCCCCGTGATCTCGTGGAGAAAGCTTCGTTTCTCGCTCGAGCCGAAGAAGAAATCCTGCGGATTGCCGCTGAAACCGCCGATCTGCCGCTTCACATCATCGTTGGCTCAGTTGCCCCTTCTCACCAGACTGTCGGCAAGAAGGTTCTCAATTCCGCCGTGGTGCTGCATCGCGGCCAGGAAGTATTTCGGCAGACCAAGATGCTGCTTCCCACCTACGACGTCTTTGATGAGGGCCGGTATTTCTACTCGGCTCAGTCGCAATCGCTTCTAACGATCGACGGCGTACCTGTTGCTCTTACAGTCTGCGAGGATACCTGGAACCAGAAGCAAATTTTTGCCCAGCGTCTCTATGAGCGAGACCCGATCTCGGAATTAAAGGCTCAGGGCGCACAGCTGCTCCTCAGCATCAATGCCAGCCCCTATGAGCAAGGCAAGAGGGCCTTGCGGCGCGAACTCTTTGAGACCATAGCGCAACAGCACGGGCTGCCCTGCGTTTATGTAAACTCCATCGGCGGCAATGACCACCTCGTATTTGACGGCTCAAGCTTTGCCATGAATGCGCAGGGCCAGGTGATCGCCGAAGGCCCCAGCTTCGCCGAGAGCCTGATTCTTTGCGATGTCGCTACCGGCGAAGGCGAAAAGCAGGCAACCCACTCGGACGAGAACGAGGCCGTTTACGAAGCTCTGGTGCTAGGCACCCGGGACTACGTAACCAAGTGTGGCTTCCGAAAAGTTCTGATCGGTCTTTCAGGCGGCATTGATTCCTCAATCGTCGCTTGTGTCGCAGTCGAGGCTTTTGGCAAAGAGAACGTGATTGGTGTCGGAATGCCCGGGCCGTATTCTTCTGACCATTCCTTGACCGATGCGCGAGCAATGGCAGAGCGCCTCGGACTGCGCTTTGAGGTCTCCTCGATCCAGCCCGGCTACGAAACGATGATGGCGACGCTCGCGCCCCTGTTTGCAGGCTTCAAGCCAGATGCAACCGAGGAAAACATCCAGAGCCGGTTGCGTGGATTGACGCTGATGGCATTGTCGAACAAGTTTGGGGCACTGGTTCTAACCACAGGCAACAAGTCAGAACTGGCGGTTGGCTATTGCACGCTCTATGGCGATATGTGTGGCGGCCTCGCGGTGATTTCCGATGTGCCAAAGACGCTGGTGTACGACCTGTGCCGGATTGCCAACCGGCGCCTCGGGGATGCC
>CANGVB010000311.1 GCA_947456995.1 Bryobacteraceae bacterium
ATCGCCCACGCATAAACCACCCGCCGGCCCAAAATATCACTCAGCTTGCCGGCCACCGGAATCCCAGCGCTCGAGGCCAAGACGTAGATTGAAAACGACCAGCCATAGATACTCAGGCCGCCCATTTCGCCCACAATCGTCGGCATGGCTGTTGCCACCACCGTCGATTCCATCGATCCCATGAACGAACCAATCATCAACCCGAGAGTCACCACCCTGCGGGGCGAGCCAAATAAAGCCTGAAACGGATTCAAGATACTAGGTTAGCTAAAACAACAACTTCAAACCGAACTGCAATTGGCGGGAATCATTGGCCTGAGTTTGAACCTGTCCAAATGCCCCGGAATTCACATCCGTATTCGGGCTTCCAAACCGGACCCGGTTGAAGGCGTTGAACGCCTCAGCCCGAAACTGCAATTTGAAATTTTCGTTCCGCTCACTCAACTGGAATTGCTTAAACAAGGACAAATCCTGGTTATTCACCCAATGATTGGTCAAGTCTGCAACCAGCGTGCCGACATTGCCAAACGTAAACGCTGCCGGCTGCGAAAAGACACTTGTGTCAAACCATCTGCCCAATCGGTCATGGGCATCGATGTTAAGCTTCGCGCTCTGCCCGTTGTTGTTAGCCCGAGCGGCCTGGGTAAATGCCCCAATTGCATTGCGAGCCGTAATGCCCAAAGCATTGCCAGACTGCATCGCGATGATCCCATTGGCCTGCCAGCCGCCAGCAATCAGGTCTGCCCATCGGGGGAGGCTCGATCCAAAGCGTCGACCCTTGCCAAAGGGCAAGTCGTAGGTGCCGCTCCAGACCAGCCGGTGTGGGATGTGCTGCCCGGTTACACTGCGGGCTGAGCGAATGTCATAGCTGTTCTGAAAGCTGCTGCCGTCGTCGAGAGCCTTAGACCACGTATAGCTACCTTCAAAAGATAGACCCTTCGCGTATCGCTTGGAAAAGGTGGTCTGCAGTGAATTGTAGTCGGAGTTCGCACCCTGGCTAAACAGAGGGTGGACGTCGAGGAACTGTGGATATGGCCTCAACAATTGCGAGCGAGAGATCGTTGGGGCTTGAAAGAATCCCTGATTGGAAACTCCAAAGAACGGATTGGGCACCGTATCGTTCAACCGGGCGCCCAGGCTCAAGTACTGTGGGTTCAACTGATTCAAGCTGAAGCCACCCTCACCTCCTCGCGACAACTGCCGGCTGCGGTTCCCAACATAAGCCGTTTCCAGCAATACTCTGCCAGGCAACTCCCGCTGAATCGTAAAGTTCCACTGGATCGTATAGGGCGTATTGGTGTTGCGCAAGGGTGCCTGTACTGTACCGCCGGTTGCAGTCAGCAAACCATCCTTTGAACCAGGCACTGGAGGAAAGCCCGTTGGGAAAGGATTGCTCAAACGGTTGAATGAGGTTAGTCCGTTATCGACGCTCGTCACCCAGGCATTCTCAACTCGGAAGCCATAAGGCCCAACGGTGCCCTGCCCACCCAGGGTGCTGGGCCCGTAGATGATGCCCCAGGCGCCGCGTACAACCGTCTTGGCTGTCGCCTGATAGGCAAAGCCCAACCGCGGCGCGATGTTGTTGTAATCCCCGTCATACTGCACGCGCGGGTTCCCGTTGACACCGACAAACTGCAGGCCGCCAACGGTGCCAGGGAGTCTCGACCCAAGCGGTGAGGCAATACCCTGATCAAACCAGCTGTAACGGTCGTAGCGTTCGGTCCGCGGGGTGTCATAGTCGAAACGGAGACCGAGATTCAAGGTCAGTTTGCGAGTGATGCGCCAGTCGTCCTGCACAAAGTAGGCAAGGTAAAAGCTCTGGCTCGCTACGTTCTTCCAGTTCTGAAACAGATTGCCGCTCGATCCGAAGCCCGTCAGAAAACTCGCAAAGCCATAACCAGCCGTCGCGCTAGCAGTCGTTGGATTCGGCCCCTGCGTCTGAGCAGCAGCAAAACTAAAGCTGCCCGCTGCGCGCGCTTCCCAGACATTGATGCGCAACATACGTCCTTCAAAACCACTCTTGATGAAATGCTTGCCAACCTGTTTTGACAAGTTTGCCACTAGCGAATAGTTATTGAAACCACTCTGACGATGGTCACCACCACCCAGTCCGGCCTGGCCGCCAACGCCGATTGCCGGAAACATCTCGCGGTCTACGGCCGCGTCAATCGCGGTAGGCAAGCCCAGGGAACTCGGTTTAAACCCAAGCCCCTGATTATCAAAGAGGAACTTGTTGCGGGCAAAGCCCAAGCGAACGTTCAAAATCGAAGCGGCATTGAGGGTATTGGTGTAATCCACAACTGCATTGGTGCCCCAATCATTGTTGTTGATTCGGCCCTCGGCTACACCGGTTTCTCCAGGGTAAAGCTGCGGCGGCCCGTCAAAGCTGCGGCGATAAGAATACCGCCCAAAGAGGCGCTGGCGATCAGTCAGATTGTGATCAATCCTGACATCAAAGTTGTTGGTGTCCACTGCGGCAGACCCTGTGTTGTAAAAGTTATTGATCTGAGTCAGGGCGTTGCCGGGCTGATTGGCTGTGGGCCAAAACTTGATGGCATTCCGGGCAACGGCGTCGAAGCGATCTTGCGGAATCCTGTTACCGGGAAACGCATCACGGATAAAGCCGCCAGTCCCATTGGCCCGAGTGGTTGTAGGATCAAAGATCGTGATCAGATTCCCATTTGCTACCCGTGTCTGGCTGAAGTCGCCGGTGCGCTGCAATGCTGTCGGTACTGTCGTCAGCGTCTCGCGGAAGCCACGCTGCCGCAAGCCTTCAAACGAGGTCATCAAGAGGGTCTTGTTCTTGCGGATTGGCCCGCTCAGCACGCCACCGAACTGATTCCGCTTGAAGCTGGAAAGGGGCACCCCACGCGAGTTGTTCACAAAGGTGTTCGCATCGAGCACCGACTTGCGCAGAAAGTTGTACGCGCTGCCGTGAAAATCGTTCGTCCCGCTCTTGTAAACAAGATTCAAAACGCTCCCGATGCTTCGCCCATACTCGGCGCTCATGTTCGATCCCTGCACTTTGTATTCCTGCACTGCATCTACACTCGGAAATACCGAGATCCCGTGGAATCCATTCACTGTCGGAAACGCCGCAGAGCTGCCATCCACCAGAGTCTCCATCAAGCCCGTACGTCCCCCGTTCACCGAGTAGCTTACGGAGTTGTGAGCATTGCCTACGCCACCAGCCACGCCAGGCGTCAGAAATACCAGCGAATAGGCGTTGCGCGTATTCAGCGGCAATTCGAGCAACCGCTTGTTATCCACCACCTTGCCTAGTGACGAAGTGGACGCCTCCACCACTTCGGCATCGGCGGTTACACTGACGCTCTCGGCCACATCACCCACCTGCAATCTGATGTTGACGGTGGCTCGCTGTTCTACTTGTAGTTCAATTCCGTCCTGCCGGAACTTCTTGAATCCCTTCGCTTCGGTTTCTACCGCATACTTGCCGGCAGGCAAAAACCGAACCAGATAATTTCCCGCGCTATCGGCCACAGACTCAGTTCGCGTGTTGGTACGCACATTGATTACACTCACCCGGGCTCCGGCAACCGATGCGCCGCTCGCATCCTGCACCAACCCCAAAATATTACCGGTCGAAGTCTGGCCGAAAAGATCAAGCGCTGCTATTAAAGTGAGTACGAGAACAAGTCTGAGGGAAGTCATACCCTCATATGCTAAAAAACGATTGATTTCAGAAGAATGAATCAGAAGACCAAACCGCAGAAAGCGAGTACAGAACCAATTCCGGCGGCTATCATGCCTCTCCGCAAACCAACTTCACCCCGCCGGTAGTACGCCGAACCAATGCAAATTGCCACGGCGGCAACAATCAACTCCACGAGCAAAACAATCAACGTCGCCGACTGAATCAGCCGGATCACGCTAAACAAAGCAACCACCCCCGTAGCTGCAAGTCCCCCCATGCTCCTCGAACGCGCAGACCAAAACACCAACGCCTGCAACGCAAACTGAATTGTGAAAGGGAAAAACAGCCGACGGTCATCGGTAAGGGAAAAAGCGAGCAGCCAAAACAGGCTAATCAAACTGGTGAGCGCCAACCCAGGAGCACTTTTGAGGAATCTCAGAATGGAAAGCAGCGAAACAACGGCAACCAGAGACCACGGCCATCCACCCAGCAGAAAGCTGAGTGCACCGATGGAAGCAACCGTCAGGAGAAATGAGGCCAAAAGAGATTATAAAACGACTTGAAAAATCTTTGCCAAGTGATTGATACAAATGAGGAAGGAAGTGTTAAATGGTCGGGCCGGCGAGATTCGAACTCGCGACCTCTTGCACCCCAAGCAAGCGCGCTACCAGGCTGCGCTACGGCCCGAACATACAACCTTTTCATGATAGCTCACTTCTTCTGCGCTGCGGTTAATTTCCTTAGCAATTCTATTGTGGGCTTCGGCGCTTCAAATTCGGCCTCTTCCAGCGCGTTCCTGCCAAAGCGGTCTTTCACGTTCAAATCAGCACCCTTGGCCACCAGATATTCGATGACATCGTTCAACCCAAACCGGATCGCCGCATGCAGCGCCCCGCCATCCCCCTTGCGAGTTTCATTCACATCCACCCCAGCCTCCACCAAAAACTGAATCGGAGCCAGCTTCCGCCCAAACGTAGCCAGCACTAGCGCATTAATCCCATCCGGATTCTTTTCCTTCACACTCGCCCCCAACCCAATCAGCGTTTTCATCATCTCGATATTCCCCGTCTGGGCCGCGGTCAGAAACGGAGTCAAACCACCAACCCTGAAAAACCCTCCGCGCCCGGAAGCAACCGCCGTCTGCGCCTTCAAATCAGCACCCCGCGCAACAAGTTCTTTCACCAGTGCCACCTTCCCCTGCTGCACTGCCTCATGCAGCGGAGTACTCCCGTTCTTGTCCCGTCCATTCACATCCACTCCGTAATTCAGCATCAGCATCGCGACGCTCTCATGCCCACGGCTTAAAGCGATCAAAAACGGAGTAGCCCCATCCGGGCTCACGCTCTTCGTTTCCGCCCCGCCAGCAATCAACGCCTTCACCGTGTCAACATTCCCGCCCTGCGCTGCAAACAACAAGGCGTTATAGCCCTTCTTCGAGATCGGGCTCACCGGAGCTCCTTTCTCCATCAACATCTTCACAATCTCGGCATTTCCCTCCGCCGCAGCCCACATCAGCGCCGTCTGCCCAGACCGCACCTCCGTCACGTCCGCCTTCGCCCCCACCTCAAGCAGCCGCTTCACCACTGGTACACTCCTGGCATTCACAGCGCCCATCAGCGGACTCTCTCCGTTCCACCTGGCTGCATTCGGGTTCGCCTTGGCTTCCAGCAAAATGTTGACAATGCCTACATTGCCGAGTCCAGCCGCAATTCCAAGCGGAGTCTC
>CANGVB010000312.1 GCA_947456995.1 Bryobacteraceae bacterium
TGGGGTGCGAGCCGGTTGGGGGGCGCGATCAGTCCAGTCGTGGTGATCCCAATCCAGGCGGCTTACGGATGGCGGATGTCCAGCTACATCGTTGGTTGCCTTGGAGTAGTGTGGGTTGCGATTTGGTATTTCTGGTTTCGGGATACCCCGGCTGAAAAAGCAGGGACTTCGCAGGAAGAAATTGCCGAGATGGCAGGGGACTCCGATCAGGCCGATACTGGCCACCATAAGCTGCCCTGGGGAGTTGCTCTTCGCAACAAGAACTACTGGACAATTTTGCTGATGTACCACACGTATTGTTGGGGAAGTTACTTTTATCTCTCATGGCTACATACGTTTCTGGTGAAGGGGCGAGGAATGAGCCAGGACCAGATGAAATCGTTGTCGGCGCTGCCATTTTTGGTGGGCTTTTGCGGGAATATCTTTGGCGGTTTCTTGAGTGATTACCTGAGCCGGCGGTATGGCTTGAAGATTGGACGGAGGACTGTTGGTGCTAGCGGACTCGCATTGAGTGGAGTGTGCATGCTGTGGACTTCTTATACAGCAGATCCGGTGTGGTCGATCATACTGCTGGCATTGGGTTATGGAGCGATGGATTGTATGTTGCCCGTTTCGTGGGCTGTTTGCCTCGATGTTGGCAAGCGGTATGCGGGAGCGTTATCGGGTTCGATGAATATGGCGGGACAGTTGGGTTCGTTTGGATCGAGCGTGGCGTTTGGATACATGGTGGACTATTACCAAAGCTACGATCTGCCGCTGCGGTGCTTTTCGGTAATGCTTTTTGTAAGTGCTTATCTGTTTACGCGGATCGATCCCACACAAGAGTTGCCTCGGGCTGAAGTGCCGGGGTCTCCGTTACCGGCCGGAGTCGCGCGAGTCGCTGGGAGTTGAAGACGCGTATCAACACAGCGGCGAAATCAGCTGCTGGATTCTCTGTGCGCCGGAGTGAAGTGGGGACACGGAAGTTTACCCAACACTCGTAGGGAAGATCGATTCGAACTGCATAGCTTGACTCTTCAGAGACTTGTTGCCTCGATTGTTCCAACTGGTGCGTAAATAGATTGACGTGAAGCTCGGTAAGCAAAAATTCTTCCGCATATCCGTCAAGGAGCTTCAAGATAGAAGGCAAATCGGTGGTGCTTGTGAGTTCGTCTTCCATTGTTCGGAGAAGTATTTGATGGCGAAGCCAACGACGAATTCGACCACCAAGAACACCCTCACCCAAAACCTTGAATTCCGGATAACGCAGTGCGGAAACCTGATAGGCGAGATAGCCGAGAAAGGGTACGATCAGGCAGATACGCTGCCAGGGACGGAGCCAGATCTGGGCAATAGCAATGGTGGTTCCGGCCAGGGACAAAGCACCGAGCCGCCAGAGGACACCAGAAGCAGGTAGACCTTGGCGCTTGAGCTGGTGGTGGATGTGAAAGCTGTCTGGCGCAAAGATGGATTTTCCGCGCAGGAGTCGGCGAGAAGAGCTTAGGAATACTTCCATCAGCGGCAAAGTCAGGATGAGGATGGCCGCGGTGAGGCCCTCTCCGGCGGGGAAACGTCGAGCCAGTGCCGCCCCGCCGCAGCCGATGAGAAAGCCAAGCGTCAAACTGCCTGTGTCGCCCAGGAAGAGCTTCGCTGGAGGCCAGTTGGCACGCAGGAAGGGCAGGATGGCTCCGAGTAAAGGTGTAAAGACCAACGCGAGTGAGTAGAAGTCCAGAGTCAAAGAAACCGTGATCAGGCCTATACAGGAGACGACTCCCAGAGTGCCTGCGAGGCCGTCGGTGCCATCGGTGAGATTGAAGGCGTTGGAGCAGAGGATTAACCAGAAAGACGTGGTGGCGAAGGCGAACCATTCAAAGCCAGGCGGGGCATCAAAGAGACGAACCCCGGCCAGGTATGCGAAGCCTGAGGCCAAAAACTGACCCGTGAGCTTGTATTTGGGCAGCAGGTCGAGCCAGTCGTCGAAGAATCCGGTAACGAATACCATTCCGATGGCAGGAAGCAAGCGGAGGAGAAAATCCCCATAGCGTTCGAAGACGTAGGTGCCGCTGGCTGGCAATTGGGTAAAGATAGCGATGGCAATGAGATAGGCAGAAATGACGGCAAGCCCTCCGGAACGGGGGACGGCAACAGAGTGCATTTTGCGGGGATCGGGATGATCGAGTTTACCAAGCTTAAGAAAGAGCCAGCGGGTCAAAGGCACCAGGAATTGACTGAGTGTCAAGGAAATCCAGAATACGGCGAAGAGCGACTTCACAATACACCTGCCTCAGGCTGACGGCGCAACTGAAACGCTGCACACAGAAAGAGCCACCAGATAGAATTCACTCGTACTTCTTTGAAGATGAAAAGATCGAAGCCAAACGAGAGGAGCGAGACGACGAGCGCGAGAGAAAAGACATGCCAACCGCTACTGGCATCTGCTATGAAGGGGAGCCTACAGATTCTGACGATCAGAAAGACTAACCACGCAAGACCGGCCAAGCCGAATTCGACTAACAACTCAAGCAGAGTGGAATGGGGATGATAGAGACTTGGGCCGAAACCGGTGAGGACCAGGTTGTCACCGAGAGCGATCGATTCAGTACGAAGAGCATCGCGGCGATACCAGGGCCAAATAGAGGCATAGCCCTGACCGGCGAGCAAGTTTGTAATGGATTCCGTCTCAAGGACATTCCATGAAGTCTCGTGAGTTAGTCTTCGATGAACGTCCTCAAACTTGGTCAGACGCTCGGTGTTTGCTTGCGAGTAAATCAGGAAGCAGACCGCAAGGCTAATGCCTGCAAGGAAGAGAGCCGTCGCTTCACTTCGCTTGAGCCTTCGCAGAAACAGGGCTAGGGAGCAGACGTAAAGAACCAGAAGGATCAGGGCGGCACGGCTACCCAAGCCAAGCAGAGCACTGAGCAAGGCAACAGTGCAGAAAACAGCATAGGAAGTACGAGAGCGACCGGAAAAAAATGACTGCACAGCCCAGCCGATAGCCGGAAGGAGAAGGAAATAGCCGGTACTGGGGCCATAGAGAGGCCCTCTTACGCGCTGCATGCCAAAGTCGGTGAAGACGGTGCTGTTGGCTTCACTGCGGAGACCAAGGCCGAGAACGCTTTCGGCCGTATAGATCAGACTGATACAGGCCAAGACAAGAACAAGACGGTTCAGAAACGCTCTGGTCTGCGCGGGATTGTAGACAGACAACAAACCTGCTGCCTGCAACGGAGCAGTGGAGGCAAGGATCAGGACGAAAGTCATCGCGAGCTGGTCTTCGGTTTCGATAGGAGCCGCAGCCAGGCGAAGCCCTCCATAGGCAAAGAGGGATATGGTGGCCAAGAGCAATCCGCCATAATTTCGCGCTTGCCTTTGAAGCAATAAGTTCACCAGAGCGGCAGCGGAATAAAAGCCAGTGCAGCAGATCCAGAGCAGATCTGAGAGCTTCATGGGGATGCCAAACCATTCCGAGCGGGCCACCAGAGTAGAGGGGACCAGCGAACCATAAAGCAGAAGTGCCCAGAAGGGCAATTCCCAGAGCAAAATCCAGCTTATTGGAATCGATCTTGCGCCGAGACTGGAGTGAATGGACTGGGTAAGAGCGATGGAGCGGGAAGGGGTCAATACGGGACTCATAGAAAGTGCTCCACAACCGGGTGAGAGACGGCTTCCTGCTGCGAAAGCAATTGCTGGTAAAGGCTGGCAATATCGCCAACGAGCCTTGGTTGATCGAAGGAGGCCTGAGCAAAGGTGCGCGAAGAGACGGCCATTGAGCGCAGGCGGTCACGGTTGGCAAGAATCCCTCTAAGAACCTCAACAAAAGCGACTGGGCTTGCAGAACTCAAAACTGCATTGTCATACCACCAGGCGGTTGGAGTTGGTTTGCAGTTGCCAGTCATGAGATCGACGGTGCCACCGGCAGGAGTAGACAAGAAGGGGCGAGCAGAGGCCATTCCCTGGATCAGTGCCAAAGGCGTACCTTCACGATGTGAGGTAAGAATCATCAGGTGGCATTGTTCGATCACTCCATCTACCTTGTCCTGCCAGGGAAGAAGACGAATATTGGGAAGGTTTCTGTCACGGATTTCTTCTTCAACCTGGGCTCGTTCAGGGCCGTCCCCGGCGATTAGAAACTTTAGGGGTAGACCTTGCCTAGCGGCGAGAGTGGCAATATCGATGAGCAAGGGCAGATTCTTGATTGGAACGAAGCGTCCGAGCCAACCGATGGTAAGAACGGGGGCGCTAAAGTCGGGCAACGGTAGTGAAAGAAATGGAGTGAGATCAACCCCCAGCGGAACCACATGAAATTTTTCAGGGGGAGCGACGAGGAAGCGGTTGCTGAGCTCGTCGGCCTGCTGACGGCTTACGGTGCAAAGAGCAGTGGAAGCGTGAGCCAAAGCCCTCTCTGTTTGGCGCAGGCACCAATTGGCGAAGGAACCAAAATAGCCTTCAAGGACATGGCCATGATAGGTGTGAACAACACAGGGTATTCCGGCGAGGATGGCGGCACATCGGCCCAACACGCCGGCTTTAGCAGTATGGGTATGGACAATAGCAGGGCGGTAGCGGCGCATGAGGCGCCAGAGCTGAAAGAGGGCCAGCAGGTCCAAGGCAGGGTTGGGATTAGCCCCAAGGCTTGAGACGCGCTCCACCCGGTCTCCATCGGCAATCAGGTACTCCATGTTCATTTCGCTCGATGCGCAATCGCCGAATACAAGAAGAGAGTCGAATCCATGTTGCACCAGATGCCGGTTGAGCAAGGTGGCGTGGACGGGGGGGCCACCTCCGGCGAGGCGAGTGATAATGCGCATGACCAGTGGCCGTTGAGTCATGTTCAGCGAACCTCCTCGAAAGCGTTTCGCGGCTCAGGCTCATGGGGGACTCTTGAGATTACGGCTCGAAATTTTCCGTTAGCGCCGCGTGGGATTTGATCCACAATTTGAAAGTCGATGCGCATGTCCGAGCCCAGTCGGCTTTTCAGATTGGATTCCAGATGAAGCCGGTCTTCTGGCCTAAAATCGGGAGCCGCAACACAGAGAACACGAACGACTTCGGGAACCTCCTGAACGAACTGACATTCAATGACGCCTTCGACGCCTTTCAGGGCAGGATCGAGACGACCGACCCACCCTCGCTGCCTGCTGAAGAGATAGTCTTCACGGCGGCCTTCGATGGATTCGATCATCGGCATGTTACGCCCACAAGGGCAACGATCGGAATCGGCCCAGGAGGCACGATCCCCAACCCGATAGCGAATCAACGGCATGGCACGATTGACGAGACCGGTAAGGACCACATCGCCAACCTCACCAGGACGGGCAGGACGGCCATCTGGAGTGACAATTTCGGTGACTCCAAAGAGAGGATGAGTGTGCATGCGGCGGTAGCGGCACTGGAACCAGAA
>CANGVB010000313.1 GCA_947456995.1 Bryobacteraceae bacterium
CGCACTCCCCATCTCCGGCCTCCACTTCCGCGCAGCCTGCCTCGGCTTCAGCGGCGGCCCCAAAGACAAAGCAGACCTCGTCCGCGAAATGATCCACGCAGACGAATACAACATCACCAACGACGGCCTCATCGCCCTTACCGGCGCAACCGGCGGTGCCCCCGGCATCATCGTAGTAGCCGGCACCGGCTCAATAGCGTATGGCCGCAACTCGAGTGGCCAAACCGGCCGTGCCGGCGGCTGGGGCTACATCTACGGCGACGAAGGCGGCGGCTTCGATCTCACCAGAGAAGCCGTCCGCGCCGCCCTCCGCATGGAAGAACGCTGGGGCCCCACCACCACCCTTCGCGACAAACTCCTCAACGCCGTCGGTGCCGACAACGCCAACGACCTCATGCACCGCTTCTACACCACAGACTTCCCCCGGCCCCAAATCGCCAGCTACTCCAAGCTCGTCGACGAAGCCGCCCGCGAAGGCGATCGTGTCGCAATCGAGATCCTCAACCGCGCCGCCCAGCAACTCGCCGGCTTCGCCTCCAGCGTCCGCCAAGCCCTCTTCACCAAAAACGAACCCGCCACCGTCTGCCCCGTAGGCAACGTCTACAAAAGCGAAATCCTGCGAACCCGTTTCGAGATGCTAATCGGCCTCGAAGAAGCCAACACCTTCGCCGACCCTCTATACGGCCCAGCCTCCGGCGCACTCATCGAAGCCTGGCAAATGGCCGGCATCACCCCAGACACTCGCTTCCTCCCCAAAGAAGAGAAGACCCAGTCAAGCTAAACTAGAGGTTTACCCATGGCAAAACTTTCGATCCGTGACCTCCAGCTCCAAGGCAAGACTGTCTTCATTCGCGTAGATTTCAACGTCCCCCTCACCGCAGGCGGCAAAGAAATCACCAGCGACAAGCGCATCCGCGCCAGCCTCCCCACCATCCAGTACGCTCTGGCTCAAGGCGCAGGCGTAATCCTCGCCAGCCACCTCGGCCGTCCCAAAGGCAAGCGCAACGATGAGATGAGCCTCGCCCCCGTAGCAGCCAAGCTAAGCGAACTCCTGAAGCTCCCCGTAGCCTTCGCCCCCGATTGCATCGGCGCAGAAGTCGAAGCAATGAAGCCCGCCCCAGGCGCAGTTCTCCTTCTCGAGAACCTCCGCTTCCACGCCGCCGAAGAAGCCAACGACCCCGCCTTCTCAAAGCAACTCGCCGCCCTAGCCGACGTCTACGTCAACGACGCCTTCGGCACCGCCCACCGTGCCCACGCCTCCACCGTCGGCATCATCCAGTACGTAAGCCAGGCCGCCGCCGGCCTCCTCATGGACAAAGAACTCGAGTACCTAACCAAGGTCACAGCGAACCCCGAAAAGCCCTCGATCTCAATCATCGGCGGTGCAAAGGTAAGCGACAAGATCGAAGTCATTCAGAACCTACTCAAGATCTCAGACAAGCTCCTAATCGGCGGAGCCATGGCCTACACCTTCTTGAAGAGCCAGGGCCTCCCCACCGGCAAGAGCCTCGTAGAAGACGACAAGCTAGATCTAGCCAAAGAACTCCTCGCCACCTCCGGCGGCAAGCTAATGCTCCCCATCGACCACGCCGTAAGCCCCGAATTCAAAGCCGACGCTGGCTACGCCGAAGTAGCAGAAATCCCAGAAGGCCAGATGGCCCTCGACATCGGCCCCAAGACGATCGAGCTCTACGTAGCGGAAATCCTGAAGTCCAAAACCATCATCTGGAACGGCCCCATGGGAGTCTTCGAAATGCCCCCCTTCGACAAGGGAGCGATGGCAGTAGCCAACGCCGTAGCAACAGCAACCGACGGCGGAGCAATCAGCGTAGTAGGCGGCGGAGACAGCGAGAAAGCAGTTAAGACTGCCGGCATCAGCGACCGAGTAAGCCACGTCTCCACCGGCGGCGGAGCCTCCCTCGAATTCCTAAGCGGCATCACCCTCCCCGGCGTAGCCGCCCTCACCGACAAATAGGAAATGGCGGGGCCTCCCCGCCTTTCTTCGCACACAATGCATTCACTCATAAATTCCGATGACGACGTCTCACTATTCTTCTCGCCAGAGGAATGGGAGGCTTCGAAAGCTGACGAAATCACGCTCGAGGAAGTCCGTGATGCGCTTTCTTCGATTGAGGGCTCGCTTGCCGATGCCGTGATCGAGGAGCGTCAAGAAAGATTCCACAGCGCGTGAAGCGATTGAGTGGAGATGCTAATCGAAGTCAAAACTTCCAAGTACGCCAAGCTCCTGGCGCAATCCCTCCCTCGCCCAATCCACTCAGAGGCCGAGCACTCTAGACTCGTTGAAATCCTCCTCGACCTGGACGAAAGAGAAAACCCGTCCCCCGAAGAGGCCGCACTTGCCGAACTCCTCACACTTCTGATCGAAGACTATGAAGAGAAGTGTCACCCTTTCCCCAGCGTCTCGCCAGACACCTCGCAGAATTCCTCGTAGCAATCAAACCTCGACTCCTCACCCCCCCACCATCCCCTCCCGCACCGCCCGCCAAAGCCGCTTCGGCGTCGGATACTGCGGCACATTCTGCAAAAACACTCCCCCCAGATGCGCCACAACCAACAAATACACAAGCGGCTGCAAGTAACCCGGATAGTAACGCCGCACAAATCGAATGCGCGAAGCCAGCAAAAAGTATTGCTGCTTCCAGGCCCCCGTACCCCGAAACGACCCAGAGATCTTATGCCTCACTTTCAATTCGTCCCCAGGCGCTACCACCACCTCAATCCCCAACGCGCGCGCTCGCAGCGAGAGATCAAAGTCTTCAAAGTAGACAGCATAAGCAAGATCAAACCCGCCCAGCCTCAGCCAGGCCACGGTAGGCACCACCAGCGCACATCCACATACAATATCCACCATCTGCACTTCCCGGTACTCGCGTGACAGTCGTACAAACGGAGTCAATAAACCAAACCGTCCCCCCGAATACCAAACAGACTCTGGCCGGTCGAACCAGTAAATATGCGGGCTCGCAATCACCGCCGGCCGCTCCTCAATAAACCGCAGCCAACCCCCAATAAATCCCTCACCCACTTCCGTATCGTTATTCAAAAACAGCAGGTGTGTTGCTCCACCAGCAATAGCCAGGCCAGCCGCCCGGTTGCAATTTCCCGCAAACCCAAGATTGCTCCCCCTCGAATACTCCACAAAGCCAAACCCATGCATCTCCTCAGGTGCCTCAGTCGGAGACCCATCATCAGCCACCAGCACCCGAAACTCATCACAATCCTGCGCTGCAAGACATCCCAAGGTCGCCATCGTATCCGTCCAGTTGCCATAAACAGGAAGAATCACCGTCAATTGCACTTTACTTCTGGCCAACATAAATCCTCGCCGCAGGCATCCCCAGCCACATCCCAATCAGTGCAAAGGGTGAGAGCAACATTCGCACCACCGTCGATTCATGCAACCTCAACTCCACCCCCGCACCCCGCAGCGCGTGCGTAATGTTCAACGCCAGCATCGCACCGTTGCAAATGTCCGGCCTCGCCGCTACCAACCGAAGCCCAGCCCCCTCAAACAACGCCTCAATCGACTTGCTGGAATACGTCGCCACATGACGAGGCGGGTCCCACCCGATCCAATATCTTCCAAACAGCCGCCGCTCCAGGCAAGCCGGCTCAGGCACCGCAACCACCAGAAACCCTCCAGGTCGAAGCATTTCTGTCAGATGCACCAACGCCTTCCTCGGATGATAAAGATGCTCAAAAACATGCCACAGCGTAATCACGTCCAGCCCATCCAGATCCGGTCGATCCCGGTCGATGCGGCCCTCAAAAAAACGAACAGGCGACGCAAACTGGGCATGCTCTTCCACATCCATTGCAAACTTCTCCCACCTGCCATCAAGCGCGTCTAGAAACTCCCCATTCCCACACCCGACATCAAGAATCCGTCCATCCGCAACCAACCCCCTTACCAGCTTCTGTCGATACTGCGAGATCCCCAACCACCGCCCAACTCTTTCCGCGATACCATCCGCCGCCTTCTGATACGGCGCATAGCTCTTCAAATAATAATCCCCGCTCGACTCCTCATCAGGCCGAGGAGACAGAAAGAAAACCCCACACTGTTCGCACCATCGCTGTCCAAATTCCCCTGCTAATCCACATGAGTAGTCTCGTTGGGAGAACTTCAATTCACCTTCCGCTCCACACACTACGCATCCAACATGTTCAACCGCCACTGGACAATGGTAACCCGCTCCATCCGCCTTCAGGAGACACTGCTGCAAGCCTCAAAATAAATCAAGCAATAAACCACCGGCACTCTGCATCGACAATGGTATTTTGAATCGTGATCGTGAAGTCTGTCCTCATCGGGTTAGCGGCCTCAGCCGCTCTGCTACAAGCTGGCGAACAACCTGTCGCCAACGCAAAAAATGTCGTCGTATACAAGGTTGCCGGCCGCTACGCCGGTTGGCCCGCCAACCACGGCATCTGGATCTGGGGCAACGAAATTGTTGTCGGATTTGAATCCGGCAAATTCAAGGTCAACCGCTCGATCCACGCAATCGACTACAGCCAGAAGGAAGAACACCTGCTAGCCCGCAGCAAGGATGGCGGCGAGACCTGGTCCATCGAAAAACCTCTATCCTTGCTCCCACCACCCGGCGGCAAAATGGCAGGCGTTCCAACCGAAGATGGTGGCAAAGAAGCAGTCGACAACAAGTCCGCGATCGACTTCACCCCCACAGATTTCGCCCTCACCGCCCGCATGATGGATAAAGACATCGGCCCTTCGCGCTTCTACTATTCCTACGATCGCGGCAAGAACTGGAAAGGTCCATTCAACATCCCCACCTTCGGAACCAAAGGCATCATGGCCCGCACCGATTACATTGTGGACGGTCCACGCAGCCTCACCATGTTCATCACCGCCGCTCTCAACAACGGCAAAGAAGGCGAAGTCTTCTGCATCCGCACAACCGACGGCGGCCTCACCTGGAACAAGCTCGGTGTTGCTTCCACGCCCAGTGAGAACGGCTTCTCAATCATGCCTTCTTCCTTGCGCCTATCCTCGAGCACCATCGTTTCCGCGATTCGCCGCAAAGAGGGCAACGAGAATTTCATCGAGTTCGCGCAATCCGATAACAATGGCACGTCTTGGAAGACCGTGTCACGTATCACCCCACACATCACCGGCAACTCCGGCAATCCGGCAAGCCTCGTGCGCACCAAGGACGGCCGCCTCGTTGCAGTCTATGGCCATCGCGCGGTCCCCTACAGCATCCGCGCTCGCGTCAGCGACGATCAAGGCAAAACCTGGGGCGATGAACTGATCCTCCGGCAAGACGGTGGAGACCGCGATCTCGGCTACACCCGCACCGTCATTCGTCCCGACGGCAAACTTGTGAGCGCTTAC
>CANGVB010000314.1 GCA_947456995.1 Bryobacteraceae bacterium
AAAAGGACAAGCCAAGCTATAGGGCATGCCCTGGAAAGAAAACCTCCCAATGGAACAGCAGAAGCCCGCCTGGTAGAGCGTGATCTCGGGGCTTCAGATTCATGCTTTTGGAGCGGTGAAGAGTTTGAATCACCTGGGGTGACCGAGTCGCGGACGTATCACGTTTTGGGGCAGATCAAGCGGATGACGAAGGGTTCTCTACTTGACCAAACTGGGTCAAGTGACCGTCAGCAAACACCGGGCATGTAGAGCCAACGACAAAGCCAAGGATTGTTCTCCCTCTAAAGCTTCTATTTTTCAATTGACCTTCCACGCTTGAGATCGGCCAGCAGATTGCACCTTAATCGCTGAACCCATGAGTTACCAAAGTGTAAATCCATATAGCGAAAAGATTGTTAAGACGTTTGATGAATTGACACAAGAAGAACTGGAAAAGGCCATTGCAAATGCGGCCCTATGCTTTGAAAGCTGGCGGCAGAGCAGCTTTGCACATCGATCCGCCGTCGCTCTAAAGGCGGCCGAGATTCTTCGAGCGCGCGTTGACGAGTTTGCCCGGCTGGCGACGCTCGAGATGGGTAAGCTGATCGGTGAGGCGCGAGGCGAGGTGTTGCTGAGTGCCGACATCATTGAGTACTACGCCAGACACGCTGAAGAGTTTCTTTCCAACTACAATCTTCATCCAAGCAGTGGCCAGGCCGAAGTTCAAAGCTGTCCTATTGGCGTTCTCCTCGGCGTCCAGCCCTGGAATTTCCCTTACTATCAGCTTGCCCGCTTTGTAGGGCCGAATCTCATGGCCGGAAATGTCGTGATGGTGAAGCACTCGGGATCTGTTCCGCAATGTGCCATTGCTTTTGAGCAGATTTGGATCGATGCGGGAGCACCTGCCGGTGCCTATACCAACTTGCAAATCACCCACGATCAGGTGAACCAGGTTATTGATGATGCACGCATCAAGGGTGTGGCTTTGACTGGAAGCGTTGAAGCCGGAAAGCTGGTTGCGACGCGGGCAGGGCTGAATTTGAAGAAGTCCACTATGGAGCTGGGCGGCAGCGATGCGTTTATTGTGCTCGAGGACGCTGATCTCGACAAGACAGTGCAGTGGGCGGTGTGGGGCAAGATGAACAACACAGGACAATGCTGCGTCGCCGCCAAACGCTTCATTGTTGTGGAAGAAGTGGCCGATCGGTTTCTGGAGCAATTCCAGAAGGCCCTTGGCGCGCTTCGAGCGGGGGACCCGATGGATGAAACAACCAGTCTTGGACCGTTGTCGTCGGAAGCGGCGCTCAAGCAGTTGCTGGGGCAAGTGAATGCGGCAGTTGAGCATGGGGCGAGGGTTGTGATGGGCGGAAAGCGCATCGAGCGGAAGGGATGGTTTTTCGAGCCGACGATACTCACGGGAATCGAAGCGGGAAATCCGGCATTTGGCGAAGAATTCTTTGGCCCGGTTGCGTTGTTCTTCCAGGTAAAGGATGAAGAGGAAGCGGTGGCTTTGGCCAACGATTCTGAGTTCGGGCTCGGCGGATCCATCTTTACCGAAGACATCGCCCGCGGCAAGCGGCTCGCCAGCAGGATTGACACGGGTATGGTGTTCATCAATCACCCCACCTGGACAGCGCCAGATTTGCCCTTTGGCGGCATCAAGAACTCAGGCTATGGCCGGGAATTGTCGCGGATGGGCATCCAGGAGTTCGTAAACAAGAAACTAATCCGAGTCAGCGCTATTGACTCAGCAGAATAATCCAATGACACAAACAAAAAACACATCCACAGCGACCGCAAAACCGGTCTGGTTCATTACGGGCTGCTCTACGGGCTTTGGCCGGGAGCTGGCTTCTCACGTTCTGGAATGCGGCTATCGAGCCGTGATTACAGCGCGCGACCCGGAGAAGATTCGCGATCTCGAGTCGAAAGGCGAAGCGCAAATTCTGAAGCTTGACGTTACCGATCAGGGACAAGTAAACGCAGCAATCCATGCGGCCGAAGAAAAGTTTGGCCGTATCGACGTGCTGGTGAACAACGCAGGCATCGGCTACTTTGCAGCTGTAGAGGAAAGCGAAGAAGAGCAGGTACGGAAGATGTTTGAGGTGAACGTTTTTGGAATGGGGCGAATGATTCAGGCAGCCCTTCCGGGGATGCGCCGGCAGGCTGGCGGCAGCATCGTGAATGTGTCGTCTATTGCGGGTCTGGTTGGGTTTCCAGCGCTCGGATACTACAATGCCAGCAAGTTCGCGGTGGAAGGATTGTCAGCAGCGTTGCGCAAAGAACTGGAGCCGCTCGGCATTCACGTGATGGTTGTGGAACCAAGCGGGTTTCGCACCGACTGGGCAGGCCGCTCGGCCAATGAGAGCAAAACGACAATTGATGCGTACGCGGACACTGCGGGTACGGCAAGACACATGCTGCGCAGTATTTCAGGAAAACAGGAAGGCGACCCGGTTCGCGCCGCCCAGGCAATTGTGAAAGCGATTGAGTCTGGCAACCCGCCCTCGCATCTCCTTCTCGGTAATGCGGCGTTTGATGGAGCAATGGCGAACCTCGCAGAGTTGCGCAAGCAATTCTCGGCAGGCGAGACCGTTTCACGGAGCGCTGATTTTCCGCCCAAACTTCAATAGATGACTGCCGGTAGTCGCCATGGCTGAATGCAGTCGCACTGAAGACCCAAACAAAGCGGAATTCCAAGCAATGAAGTTTGGTGACACAAATGCACAAGCCATAGTGATGGCAAGCCGTTGCACTTCCAATCGTAGTCAAGTTGTGGTGCTTCCAAATGCTGCAACGGCAATTCACTTTGAGAGGTTGTGACTTGAATCAGACTTCTCTAGATCCGCAGCCGTCTTTGCTGCAGGAGGGTCTCTCCACGGCAGAATCGGGCCTTTCATTTCTGGGTGGCCTGAGCTTGTTTGCGCTGGAGACGGTGCGTGAATCCGTCCGCAGACCATTTGAAGGCGGCGAGATCATCAGGCAGTTGGCTGAGATAGGCTGGCGTTCGGCACCGCTGATCCTGCTCTCGGGACTGGCTGTTGGAGGGGTTCTGTCGATGCACACCAGATCGACACTGGAGCGATTCGGTGCCGAATCGATGATCCCAACTGCTTTAGCATTCGCCCTGGTAATGGAAACCGGCCCGCTGGTGACCGGCCTGCTGGTTGCGGGCCGCGTCGGCGCAGGAATCGGCGCTGCGCTGGGTGGGATGAGAGTTACAGAACAAATTGATGCCCTGGAATCGCTTGCGGTGAATTCGCTTCACTACCTGGCAGTCACGCGAATCATTGCATGTGTCATCGCATTGCCGCTACTAACGGTTCTTATGAACTTCTCTGGCTTGCTGGGAAGCTATCTGGCAGAATCCTCTATTGCCGCTACTCCATTCACTCATTATTTTGAGACTGCTTTCAGCAGCATGGCCTTCTCTGACTATGTGCCTCCAACACTGAAAACGCTGGTCTTCGGCTTTATCATCGGGACGACATCGTCATACCTCGGCTACAACGCAACGGGTGGTGCCGAGGGAGTAGGGAGGGCTTCTACTCAAAGCGTTGTTCTCTCCTCAGTGCTGTTGATTGTGGTGAACGTCATTCTTGTGCGGCTGATCGCCTTTCTGTTTCCGGTGGGTGGGGCATGACAACGGAAGCAGGTGCGCTTCAATTTGCCTCGGTGTCGAAAGCATTTGGTTCGCGCGCGGTGCTGAAGAATGTATCTTTCTCTGTCGCTACTGGCACTGCATTTGTTCTGCTCGGCAGAAGCGGTACAGGCAAGAGCGTCACGCTGAAACTGTTGTGTGGTTTGTTGAAAGCGGATTCCGGCGTAATCAGGGTTAACGGGGAAGACATCACCAAATTTGACAGCAATCAACTATCCAGTATCCGAATGCACATGGGCTTTCTCTTTCAAAGCGCGGCGCTTTTTGATTCGCTCTCTGTTGGTGAAAACGTTGCCTTTCCGCTTCGCCGACACAGCAAAAAGTCAGATGAAGAAATTCGCCATCAAGCCACAAGCCTTCTGGAAAGAGTGGGTCTGGGTAAAGAGTATGACAGCATGCCAGCAAACCTTTCGGGTGGAATGCAGAAGAGAGCCGGGCTTGCCCGGGCTTTGGCTGTAGAGCCATCGATTCTGCTGGTTGACGAACCGAGTGCCGGCCTGGACCCGATTACCTCAAACGAAATCGATCAGCTCCTGGTTGACATCAAGACAGACCAACACACGACGCTTGTGGTGGTGACACACAATATGCAGAGCGCGCGCCGCCTTGCAGACCAAATGGCGTTTCTCGACCAGGGAGAATTGCTTGCTCAGGGAACCGTTGAGGAACTCGAGCGGAGTGAAGAACCATTGGTGCGCGATTTTATGAGTTCTCAGCAGGCCGGGTAAAGATGAAAAACAAAAATACAGTTGTCGTAGGAATCTTCGTGTTCAGTTGTCTGCTGCTCTTTGCGGTAGGGCTGTTTCTGATCGGAAATAGCAATCAACTCTTCACACGTTCTTTCGAGCTTTATGCGGAGTTCTCCAGGATTACCGGTATCGTCAAGGGCGGCAAGGTGCGTGTTGCAGGAATGGATGCCGGAACGGTTACCAGCATTGAAATCCCTTCCCGGCCAGAGGCAAAGTTCCGTGTGCACTTCCGGATTATCGAGAGCCTGCATCCGATCGTACGTCAGGATTCTGTTGCCAGCATCCAGACCGATGGCCTGCTCGGGAACAAGTATCTTCAAATCGATACTGGAAGCTCAGAACAGCCGGTTGCCAAAAACAAGTCCGGGATTCGAGCCACTGAGCCATTTGATTGGGGGAATCTGGCAGACGAGATCAGCGGTGCTGTCAAACAAGTCAATGTGATTCTTGCAGGAGCGAAAGAGCAACTCACCACTACGCTTCTCCAAATTGAAGATGTTTCGAGGTCAGCCAATCTGATGATCAAAGGGGCGACCCCCAAGGTACAGAGCATCCTCGTGTCTGCCGACAGAATCAGCGCCAATCTCGGGGAAATTCTTGATGGCGTAGAACAGGGTGAAGGAGCGGTGGGAGCAATGTTCAAAGACCAGGAAATGCAGGCCAGTGTGAAGCGCAGCGTTAAAAAGGCCGAAAACGTTGTTGATCAAATTGGCGAAAGCGCTTCTGGGGCAAGGAAGATTGTAGACCGGGTGGAAGCAAGCGATATTGTGCCCGAAGTAGAGAAGACGGTGAAGAATCTGCAGCAGATTACTGTGCAGTTGAAGGCGGCAGTTGAGAAGTTTCAAGGTGCACCTGGAGAAGGTGGCGTAAGTGAAACACTGCAGCGGACGCTGGCCGGAGCGAACGAGGCCATGTCAGACCTCTCGGACAACACCGAGGC
>CANGVB010000315.1 GCA_947456995.1 Bryobacteraceae bacterium
AAATTGATTCGGCTCGCCTCCGACGGCCTGTTTTCGTTTTCTACCACTCCGCTCTATTTCAGTATCGGACTTGGCGCAGCCTTCCTTTTGGTTGCCTTTGTCGAGCTCACGATTCTTCTGGCAAGCTTGCTGCTGGAGGGGAAATCTCCGACTCCCGGTTGGACTTCTCTCATGATCGTTACTGCTGGTGGATTTGGGACAACCATGATCTTGCTCGGCATCATTGGCATCTATGTAGGAAAGGTCTTTGAGCAAGTCAAACAACGTCCGATCTATCTTGTAGAGCGCAGCTCGGCCGGTTCTTCCTCCCTGTTGAATCTGTCGAGAAGCATTCAGTCAGAATTATCTGATTCACTCAAGGATGTTCGTGAAGCTGATGCACGGCTTTCGCTTCGGGCTTGACGACCAATCTTCGCGGGCAGCCAAAGGATCATGGATTGCAGCGGCTCTGGCGTTGTTCCTTCTGTCCCTACTCGAGTGGCATTCGCCGAAATACTTCCTTCAGAATGACAATCTGGAGTATTTTCTCCCAGCCTTCAATTACAACTTGCATTCGTTGAATCAGGGAAGCCTCGCCCAATATGAGTATTTTCAATTCACAGGGATTCCCCACCTTGCGAGCGGGCAAACGGCAACATTATATCCGCCATCCAGTTTCTCAGTCTGGCTTAGCAAAGCGATCAGCGGGCACCTCGACTTTGCGATCGAGATTTACGCCGGGCTGCATCTTCTCTTTGGCACTGTTTTGACATATCGGTTGCTGATCGAATTGGGGCTTCGCCCCGGGCTTGCCATCTGGGGCTCGCTCAGCTGGATGTTTTGCCCTTATGTGATGATTGTCGGCAGAACCTGGATTTCAGTTGTTGTGTGGGCAGCGTGGTTTCCTGCAATCCTTTATCTCTGTCTCAGAGTCTTCCGGTTTCCGCAGCTTTCAAGTATGGCTTTGTTGTCTTGTGCCCGAACGCTTCTTTGTTTTGCCGGGCATTCGCAGTTCTTTATTCTCAGCTGTATATTTGAAGTTCTTGTTGCAGGTCTGGCTCTTGGGTTTAGCCGGTTCAAACTTGCCAGAAGTCCTGGCATCCTCTATATTTCCAGTTGGGTTTTGACAGCCCTTTTATCTTTGCCTTTTCTCCTGCCCGTGGCCCATCAGGTTTCACTTTCTCAGCTTCGCTCAGGCCCGATGTCGATGGAGGAGATGTCCCGTCTGGGAATGAGTACTCTCAGGTTTATCTGGGGGCATCTGCTTCCGTTTTATTGGACGGGAACTTACAAGGAGATATCTATGGGCCAGACCATCTTCTTCATCTCTCATATATCCTGGCCAGCTCTGGTGGGTGTTTGTTTTGGATTGGGGCAAATCGTCAGGAATCCCGGCCAAATGAGGCGGATGCTGCTGTTTTGCCTCTGGATGGCCCTGATTTCCTATTGCTGGTCAGCCAATCTGTTCCTTGATGTCTTTGCAAGATTACCTGTTCTGAGTTCGTTCCGCTGGTCATTCAAGCTGCAGTTCTTTACTTCATTTTTCATGCTTGCCATGGCTGCCATTGCATTTTCTAAGCTGCGCAGTACCGGCTGGCGACGATTTATTTATGCAGCCAGCTTTGTCAATTTCTTATGGTTCTATTTTTTGCTTCCAGAAAGATCCTGGGGCCTGCACCCGCCTCCCAGTCAGATCGCCAATCCATTCCCTCAAATCGACACCAGATTTCGAATGATGACACTTGGCTTTTCTTTTGGCGACATGCCTTCACTGCCGGGCCTCGGCCTTGGTTATCCCCTTCTTTTCGGTATTCCTCATCTTGCAGGTTACGAACCACTTGCATCGAAGGACAGATTTAACATTGCACGTGAGGAACTCCATATTGGTTCCTTCTCAGCTTTGCCAACAGAGCGGGACTGGGAGCACTTTGAACATTGGTCTGTCACCCATTTCGTTGTGAAGGAAGCCCGCAAAGACATTCAAAGCGCACTCTTGACCCGGGGATACATCGAAGCGTCTAGAATCCCTGGTGCAGTGCTCTTTACCTACCCGTCTCCAAGACCGCTTGGCCTTCTTCAAAACCAAGAAAACTCTTCACGTCCCGTCCAGTTTCTGATTGAGGGGAACCAGTTGAGCCTGAACAGCACTGAAGGCCTGCTTCGTCTGGCCTTTGTTCACGATCCATTTCACAGAGCCACCATTGACGGATCTGAGGTTGAGTTTAGTTCAAAACCTGGTTCCCCTATGGCATTGACGATCCCCGCTGGCAGTCATCAGGTCAGGATTCTCTATTCCAATCCACTCTTGCGAAGAGGCCTGCTTTGGGCTGTTCTAGGCTCAGCGATTCTGATTGGGATTTTGAGGCTTCTCAATCTCGAATATGCGAAAGCCTCTGAGATCAGATTCGTTCCGAAGCCGGAATTGCAATAACTGTTCTTTCCTTACCTCGTCAATGAGTACTCCGAAAAAGCGGGATTCCAGAAACCAGCTTAGTTGCGTCTCCACAACGAAATCTACTTTGTTACGGTTCAGTGTAGACACATATTGACTGGCCGTTCCAAGCGCCTTTTCTCTATCCAGATAGATCGAAAGGCTTGCGTTTTGATGCGACCCCCGGATTGCTTTCCTTTGGGTGTACAAGTATACGGTTGGGTCGATGTTGGATTGGATGATTGCTTTTTGGGGGGTATTCTCCCTGATCCAGTCGAGCTGTTTCATGAATGTTCGCCATTCCTCTTTGCCAACCGCTGTAGGAATCCACAGTCCGCTTTCCCTGGCTGCATTCGAAAAGGAGCCAGAGGCATAAACGCCCTGTCCAAAAAGCAGCCAGCAACAAGGCACTACTAGTTTTCGAAGCCAGTTGGGAGCTCCACTCCAAACGGCCCAAATCAACAACGGCATTAAAGGAACCAGAAACCGGAAGGGCGGCCATACCCAAAGAAGGATGACCCCGATCGAGAGCAACAAAAAGCTTCTAACGATGAGCGGAATTTCTTTCGCCAATAGGGCCCGAAGGATCAACGGAACACAAATAAGACCCAGGATCTTTCCCCCACTCCACTCGAAAAACGACTGCATACTAATGAGAAGCATCATCAGATTTGTAACTACAATGCGAAGCTTCTCCTGCCAGTTGAAGCTCACCACTACGTTATAGGCGCTGTAATAGTTTTCCTGTGAAAGGTAGGGGTCTGCGGCACCCGAGTTTAAGGATTGCCAGAGAACCCACGGCAAGGCCAATGCTCCGGCTACGCTTCCAAAGAGCAAGCCCTCCCTCCATCTGCGTTGCCAAAGGAATACAAGAATCCAACCCAGTATCAGGCAAAACCCGATTGTTCTGGTGTGGTAAGCTGCTGCCGCAAAAAACGCCGAAAGCAGAAGTGCAACTCTCGATCCATCCCTTCTGTCCTTCAGCCCAAAAAAGATCGAAGCTGTTGCCATGGCTGCAAACAGGGTTTCGCTCAGGATCGTCGTGCTGAAAAAAACAACTTGTGGGCTCGCCGCCGTTAACGAAACAGCCGTAGCGGCAAATACCGCGCTTTTGCAATGTTCCTGAATGAGCAAATAACTCAGGCAAAACCAGACGATCGCAGCGAAGAAGGGTACCAGCTTAAAGTACAGAACATGATTGGGAAAATCCGGCACCAGCTTCCATACCGTCGCAAGCAGAGCAGGGAAGAGAATTGGGTACTTTGTTTGTGGAATCGGCTCCGGGATGCTCTCAATCCAATACCCTCTGCCTTCGGCCAGAGCTTGGGCCGTATTCAGATAGATGCTGTCGTCGTGATAAATTCCTGCGGCTGGGGCGTGAAGCGCGGTCCAATAGATTGGAGCAAGAACGGCTGCGGCCAATAGCAATAGAATCGGAGCCGCATTTTGCTCCAGCCGCGTCAGGATTGAGGGCATAGATCTCTTAAGTCTAATGTGCCGGCTGCTCACCTTTATTGAACAAGATGGAGCATGATAGAGAAAGTGCCATTTGGGGTAGATCTTAAGCTCGACAGGAAGGCCCGGATTACTTTGGCGGTTGCCATGGTGATTGCAGCGGTGCTTCTCTATTTCTCTTTGCGTGGAATCGACATGGCAGAGCTCGGTTCAAAACTGAGCAATGCCAAGCCGGAACCGCTTGGTATTTCGCTTGTGCTTTCCTGTCTCACTTTGTGGCTCAGAAGTCTGCGCTGGCGTGTTTTGCTCAACACCAGCGAAGTTCTGCCGCTGGGGACGGTCTTTTGGGCCAACGCATTGGGCTACCTGGGCAACAACGTGCTGCCGGCGAGAATGGGCGAATTCATGAGAGTGGAAGCCCTCAAACGCCGCCATGAAATCTCGCGCAGTTATCTTTTGGCCACAGCCTTGATTGAACGGGTCATGGATGCAGGAGTACTGGTTCTTCTCACCAGTGCCGCCCTGCTCACCATCCCTGGATTGCCAGACGAGCTTCACAGCGCCAGCAAAATTTTCAGCATCCTGAGCGGATTGGGAATCCTGACGCTTTTTCTTCTGCCTCACGCTCAAAAACAGGTGGAACAACTGCTGACCAAAATCCCAAAGCTTTCTGGCGTAGCTTCTCGCTTTCTCGATGGTCTGCGCTGCCTGCACAGTTGGAGCCGGTCGCTTGGCTTCCTTTTGCTCACCCTAATCATCTGGCCGATCGACTCTTATATCGGCGTACTCGTTGCCGATTCGATTGGGCTCGACTTACAGTTTCAGACATCCATGGTGGTCCTCGCCGCTCTGGGGCTATCCAGCGCGATTCCCTCAACTCCTGGCTATGTAGGGGTCTTCCAGTTTGTCGCCGTCAGTGTCATGCGCCCATTTGGCATTGCCAGCTCACCGGCTATCGCCTGGATCCTCATTTATCAGGCAATCAATTATGTAGTCCAAACCACCTTTGGATTGATTGGTTTTGCTGTTCTTTCGAAAGCTCACGCTCAGAAGAGCTGATCGAGCGTAAGTGGCTTGTCGGCTTTGGCCCAGGCGCGCAGATAAAGACTTTCCACCATGGCCGCCGCGTCCATTTTGTTCTGAGCCTTTAGCGATTCAAACAACCCGTAGAGTGCCCGTCCACTGCGGCGGTTATTCACCAGTTCTGCCCGGAAAGCCTCTTCGGCTTCTGAGTACTTGCCGGTTGCGATCAGCAGCGCACCCAGAGATTCGCGAGTCGGCGGGTAATACCAGCCAGCAGGCTCATCGTAGTTCAGAGCATCTTCGGCCGCTACCGCCTTGCGCATCCACTCGATGGCTTCGGTTTTGTTACCAGACGCAGATGAAATCCTCGCCGCCAAAGAAAGTGCCGCAATCTGCATAATCGCCTTCTCCTGATTCAATCCGAAGCCGCGGTCTGGCGAC
>CANGVB010000316.1 GCA_947456995.1 Bryobacteraceae bacterium
AACTGGTCGAAATACTTCGCGTTGTTCTTGCCGAACCAGAAGAGGGCTTCACGCTGGTTCTTGACGATGTGCGGGTTGTAGGGCACGGCTTCGGGGGCGAAATAGTATGTAGAGTCGCCGCCCATTTCGTGCAGGTCAACGAAGACGAGCGGGTACCAGTCGAGGAGGGTCTTGATGCGGCCGCGGGTTTCAGGCTGGGTCATGGCGAACCAGTCGCGGTTCATATCGAACATGTAGTGGTTGGTGCGACCGCCGGGCCAGGGTTCGGCGTGTTCTGCTGCAAGCGGGTTGGCGATGGGTTCGAGACCTTCGGCGACTTCGAAGTTGTGAACAAAGCGATCGCGACCGTCGGGGTTCTGCGTCGGGTCGATCATGATGAGCGTGTTGGCGAGGATCGAATCGACGCTCTTGTCGCCCTTGGCGGCGAGGAGATGATAGGCCGTTTCCATTGCGGCGTCAGAGCCAGAGATTTCGTTGCCGTGTACGTTGTAGGCGAGCATCACCAGAGCCGGCAGGTTGCCGATCAGCTTTTGGGCTTCGGCGTCGGTGGTCTTGCGCGGGTCGGCGAGTTTCTTCATGCCAGCCTGGATTTCGGGCAGGCGCTTGATGTTGGCTTCGTTGCCAACGACGGCGATGATGAGCTTGCGGCCTTCCCAGCTCTTGGTGTATTCGATCAGTTTGACGCGATTCGGCTGGGCTGCGGCGAGGGCCTCGAAGTACTTCATGAGGTGGGCATGAGGGGCGATGCGTTCACCGGGTTCGTAGCCGAGCACCTTCTTGATGGTGGGCACTGCGGGGTCATATTGAGCCCCTGGCCACATGTCTACTGTTCTCTTCTGGGCGAAAGCAGATCCCCCGAGCGCGAGGCTCAGCAATAGCGTTGAAACAAATCGCATAACTTACTAGGGTACAAGATCGCGAACTGCTTCGATGACTGCATCTGGCTGGTCGAGCATGATCCAGTGTGTGCTGCCGGGGATCATTCTGAAGTCGCCGCGGCTGGAGAGTTTGGCAAGTTTTGCCTGTCGGCCCTGATGGCCGGGGTTGCCTTTTTCAGCGGAAAGGACAATGAGCGGCGTGTCGCCCAGACCGGGGCAGACCAGCGCTTGTGCGCAAGAGGCGGGCAACTCGCCCAGGTATTCGGCCATCGTGACAAAGGATGAGGTGCGAGACCAGTGCGCTCGGATCTGGCCTTGCACCTCGGTTGAGAACTTCTGGATTTGGCCGGTGAGGCGTTGTGTAACGCCGACGCTGCCTGCTCCGCTCAAGAAGCTGAAGAGCTTGGGGATGGTTTGATTGCCGCCCTCAAGCGATCGCAGTGCGAAGCGGACAATGCCGTGCTGGGCGAGCCAGGCGCCGCGATTGGTGAGTTGCACGGCTCGACGTAGTGTCTGTGTGCGGCGTGCGTCGAGCGGGAACCATTCCTCGGGAGGCAGAGCGTCAACGAGCACCACGCCCGATACTTCTTCCGGATACATGGCTGCGTACATGCGCATCATCATGCCGCCGAAGCTGTGGCCGACGACGATTCGCGGGGTGGGGGCGCCCGCGAGCTTGAGAGCCAGCCGCATCTCTTCGATCAGATCTCTGGCTACCTTGGGCCGGTTGCTGTAGGGAGACCAGCCGAAGCCTGCACGGTCGTAAGAGTAAACGGTTGCAAATTGGGCGATCTCTTTGTCGACCAGTCTCCAGCTCAGACTGGAGGCGGCGATGCCGGCTTCGAGGATCACGGGAGGCCCGGTGCTGCCCTGTTTTTGCAAGTGCAGTTTGCGGCCGCCGAGGTCTACATGAATTCCTGGAGGCGGGTAGAGGATTGCGTCAAGGGCCAATCCGTCCCGCTCATAACGCTTGGTGAGCATGCCTACCATGTACTCTTACTGTAGCGCCGTGGATAAAGAGCTGATCTACCTCTCGATTACGATAGTGGCCGCGATTCCGGTATTGCACCGGATCGGCAAGGAGCTGCTGGACGGCAACTGGTCTACAGATCTGATTGCTGCGGTGTCGATTCTGACGGGTATTGTGACGGGGCAGTATCTGGTGGCGCTGATCATCATTGTGATGATTACGGGCGGGTCGATTCTTGAGAGCTATGCGATCCGGCGGGCTTCGTCGGCACTGAGTGCTCTGGCCGAGCGTTTGCCAACGATTGCGCATCGCGTCAATGCAGGAGGGCATGAGGATGTGCCGCTGGATGCGATTCTTGTTGAGGATCATCTGCTGATTTTTCCGCATGAGGTTTCCCCTGCCGATGGAGTTGTGGTGAAGGGGCAGGGGCGGATGGACGAGAGCTTCCTTACCGGTGAGCCGTATGAGGTGAAGAAGGCTCCTGGGGTTGAGGTGATCTCGGGTGCGAAGAACGGCAATAGTCTGCTCGAAATTCGAGTGCTGCGTGCGCCCAAGGATTCTCGGTACGCGCAGATCATGGGCGTGATGAAAGACAGCGAATTGCGGCGGCCACGGATTCGCCGGCTGGCCGATCAATTGGGGGCTTGGTATTCGCCGATTGCGCTGGTGATTGCTGCGGTGGCTGGGTGGTGGGCTTATGACTGGCAACGATTTCTTGCGGTGATTGTGGTGGCTACGCCGTGTCCGCTGTTGATCTCGATTCCGGTTGCGCTGATTGGTTCGATATCGCGTGCGGCAAGGGCAGGCATTGTGATTCGCGACCCGGCCATTCTCGAAGAGATGCCTAACGTCAAGACCTTTATCTTTGACAAGACGGGTACGCTGACTCGTGGCAAGCCGCAGTTGGTGGATGTTCTGCCGGCGACTGGGGTGAGTGCGGATGAGGCTCTGGCGCAGATTGCGAGTCTTGAGCGATATTCGAAGCATCCGCTGGCTACTCCGATTCTCAATGCGG
Source organism: Bryobacteraceae bacterium (assembly GCA_947456995.1). GTDB lineage: Bacteria > Acidobacteriota > Terriglobia > Bryobacterales > Bryobacteraceae > Bryobacter. Next base: position 2,864 of record CANGVB010000316.1, read on the forward strand.
CTGAGGTGAAGGGCCTGGTGTTGCTCGATGCCGATGAGGTTTCTGAGCAGGCAGGGCAGGGGCTTGAAGCGAAGATGGCTGGGGCGACATTTGCGGTGGTGGGTCGCAAGCAGTTTGAGGGCAGGGAAGCGTTGCCGCCGCTTCCGGCTGGGCATCTGGAATGTTTGTTGCTGAAGAACGGGCAATTGGTTGCTGCGTTTCATTTCTTTGATGCGCCGCGTCAGGATACGCGGCTCTTTCTCGATCATCTGGGGCCGAGGCATGGTGGGCGGCGTACGGTGTTGTTGACAGGAGATCAAGCGGCGGCTGCACAACAGTTGGCCAAGCAGGTTGGGATCAAGGAAGTGCTGGCGGCGCAGTCTCCTGAGCAGAAGCTTGAGTTTATTCGTGAGGCCAACAAGCAGGGGCCAACCTTGTATGTGGGGGATGGAATCAATGACGGCCCGGCGCTGGCTGCGGCTACGGTTGGCATTGCGTTTGGCAGTGCGAGTAATGTGACTGGGGCTGCGGCGAGTGCGGTGGTGCTGGAGCCGAGTCTGGCTAAGATCGATGAGTTACTGCATTTGGGGATTCGCTTGCGGCGGATCGCGCTGGTGTCTACGGTTGGGGGGCTTGCGCTGAGTACGATTGGGATGGGGTTTGCTGCGTTCGGGTATTTGTCGCCTCTGTATGGGGCGCTGCTGCAGGAAGCGATTGATGTGCTGAGTGTTCTGAACGCGCTGCGGACGAGTCTTGGGGACGACAAAGTTGACTATGATCAGGGTTGAGAACTGGTTTCTCCGATTCATGGCATGCTGAATCTAGCAATGAGCAATTTACTCCTTTCGTTGCCGGACGAAGTCGAGGCAGGACTAAAAGTTCAGTCTGAGCGAACGAATCGTCCTGCAGATGCGCTGGCTCTCGAAGCTATTGAGCTTTGGCTGAGCAACCAGGCAGAGCAAAGCAGGCATGAAGAGATTTCCAATTATGCAAAGCTGCATGGGGGGACTTCAGTTGATCTGGATCCTGCGATTGAGTCGTTAGCCATTGAGCACTGCCTCGCTAGCCGCTGACAGCTTTGCCATATGTCATCAGGTGACGACTCTGGACCGGTCCGAACTCACCGAGCTTGTAGGTGAGCTTCCACCTTCGCTTTTGGCCTCAGTAGATGCTGGACTCAAAGCTGCTTTGAGTCTTCAAGGGTGACAAATCGACTATGATCAGGGTGGATGTGACTTATGGCTTTTCGTATCTTGCAGCCTTGCCATCGGACCTGGACGAGCCTTGAAGGCGAAGGCTCAACTCGCCATTGCAGCGAGTGCGATCGTAAGGTTTATGATCTGGATCAATACTCAGACCGTGTGATCCGCGAGCTTCTCGCCAGCGGCCAGAGGATTTGCGGTAAAGAGCGCATCGCACCTCGCCGCACATTTCTTGCCTCCCTTACTGCATTTTCACTCTCAGCTTTTCAGCCTTCCAATTCGCGAGAACTCACTGTACGCGTGACTGACGCCAGCGGTGGAACGCTGCCCACAGCTGCGGTCGAGTTACTGGTAAACGGTCAGTCCGTTGAGAGGAAAGTTGCGACGAATAGTGGCGAGGTCGTGCTTCATCTTGAAGCTCAAACGGATCTCTCAGTCAAAGTTAGCTGCACCTGTTTTGTCGAACAAATCATTCCAGTCACAGCCTCGACGCCTGACTTGCTGCAAGTTCAACTTGCACTTTCGAGCGGTCCCCAGTGCATCATCATTGGTGTGATCGTCGAGGATCGGCCACCTGGCTTTCTTCAGCGCATGGCTCGGCTGTTTCGTTGGCTCGTGAGATAGAGCTTTCAAGACCCTCTAGCCCTATTACCCTGCCTGGTCGAGACTGTGGGTGACAAGGTTGATTATGATCAAAGCTAAGTGCGTTTCAAATTTCTAAATCGAAGATCATTCTTGCTAGCGGTAGGCGCAAGTTGTCTTTGCGCTCAGGCAGGTGCTTCTCCCAGAAGCTTTACGATTCGTGTGATTGATCCTGCTGGTTATGCTCTGGATTCGGCCCGCTGGCATTTGGGCCTCAGCGAACAGACTCCCCTTCAAAGCGGCAAAGTCGACAAAGAAGGAAAGGCGAAGCTGAGTTTTGAGTGGCAACCCGGCCTGACTCTTTACCTGGAGGCCGACGGTTTTCTTCCCAGGGACTTGGATTTGCAAGAAGAGCGTTTAGGGATCTGGGCGGTACGCTTGTCATTTGCTTCTTGCTCTTCTCCGCATGTCAATTGCGATTCATTTTTGCCACTCAAGAGGAAAGCCAGGCGTCAGACAAGACAGTAGCTTGAAGATTGGCTTTCTTGCTGGCCAAACAAAAAGCGGGAGCTGCCATTGGCCGCTCCCGCTTGAATTCCCGAATGCAGGGCTTCTACTTCTCGTCTTCGTCCTGCTCTTCCTTTCCACCTTGACTGCCCTTGCTACCCTTGCCGCTCCCCCCGGAATTCATCTGAAT
>CANGVB010000317.1 GCA_947456995.1 Bryobacteraceae bacterium
CAGCCGCGTTGGCGGCCTGCCCGAAGCGGTAGATGAAGGCTTCTCCGGCCTGCTGGTTCAGAACAACAAAACTGCCGTTTCCAAAGCGATTCAAGCCATTCGAGAGGATCGCAACCTCGCCCTCCGTTTCAGTGAGAATGCCCGCCGCCGCTACCTTCAGCTCTTCACACTCGAACACATGGTGGCAAACACCCTCGCGGCCTACAAGGAACTCCACAATGTCTGAAATCGCACTGGCCGCCTCGCTCGCCGCTCTCTTCGGTTTGCTGATTGGCAGCTTTCTCAATGTCTGCATCTTCCGTCTGCCTCGGGACCTCAGTGTGGTTCACCCGCGTTCTTTCTGCATCGAATGTGAAAAGCAAATTGCCTGGTACGACAATATCCCCGTCTTGAGCTATCTGATACTGGGTGCCAAATGCCGCTATTGCGGGGCGGCCATTTCCTGGCGATATCCGGTGGTGGAATTGCTCACTGGGTTGCTCTTCTACGCTTCCGTGATGCGCTTTGGTGCCACCGCCGAAGCAATCAAGCTCTGCATCTTTTGTGCCCTGATTGTGGGCCTGACCTTCATGGATTTTGAAGAGCGAATTCTGGCTGACGAATTCACTGTAGGTGGCATGATCTTCGGCTTCCTGCTCAGCTTCTTTGTCCCCTTACCTGTATTCATTGGGCACTTCATCCTTCCCTCTGACTGGAAAGAATCCTTCCTCAGCCTGGGAGAAGCGCTGCTGGGTGGGCTCTTGCCAGCCTTCGTTCTCTGGGGAATCGGTGAACTCTATTACCGCCTTCGAGGCCGCGAAGGCTTAGGGTTCGGAGACGTTAAAATGATCGCCATGATCGGGGCCTTCTACGGATTGCAAGGCTCGCTTGTGACGTTGATATTCGGCAGCCTGGCAGGCTCGGTGCTTGGGCTGCTCTTCATCGCACTCAGCAAGAAAGACGCTGCATCGTATGAACTCCCCTTCGGATCTTTCCTCGGAGTAGCAGCACTGGTGCCGCCATTCTTCTACGTGGAAGCATCGCGCGGCATCGTTGTACCATGGTAGGTTGCAATGAATGATCTCTTCGAGACGCTGAAGCACGGGTCTGAGGAATGGATCCTGGCGAAGAACCTCGATCCTGCGCGCCTGCCGCGTCACATTGCCGTCATCATGGACGGAAATGGCCGCTGGGCCAAACTGCGCCATATGCCGCGCATTGCTGGCCACAAAGCCGGTGTTAACAGCGTCCGCGAAATCGTTGAATCCTCCGCCCGGCTGGGCATCGAAGCACTCACCCTTTACGCCTTTTCGACCGAAAACTGGAAGCGTCCCACGCTGGAAGTTCAGGCCCTCTGGCAACTCCTTCGGCTCTATCTGCGTTCAGAGCTCTCCACCTTGCGAGAGAACAACGTGCGGCTCAACGCCATCGGTCGCATCGATGAACTGCCGGCCTACGTGCAAACCGAACTTGCACACGTTACCAGCCTGACGGCCGCAAACACAGGGCTGCAACTGAATCTGGCGCTCAACTATAGCGGCCGTACAGAACTGGTCGACGCCATCCGTGGCATCATCGCTTCCGGCGTTCCAGCCGACGCAGTCGACGAAGAACGGATTGAACGTCATCTCTACACAAATGGACTCCCCGAGCCCGATCTGCTGATCCGCACCTCTGGTGAGATGCGTGTCAGCAATTTCCTGCTGTGGCAGATTGCCTACAGCGAACTCGTCGTTTCCACAACGCTCTGGCCAGACTTCCGCTGCCGCCATTTGCTGGAAGCTCTTGCGGAATACCAACGAAGAGAACGCCGCTTTGGTGGAGTAGGAGACTCTTCGACGGATCAGAAGGAAATCGACTCCATCCCTGTCGGCGTAGCTGCGCGATGAAACGGATCATCACTGCTGCCTGGCTGGTTCCCTTCGGCATCTTCAGCATTTTCTTCGCACCAGCATGGTTCTTTGTTCTGGCCGTCTGTATGCTTTCGGTGTTGTGCTTCCGCGAATTTGCGCGAATGGTGGAGAATCAGGGCCTGGTTAGCTTCAGCCTTACCGGCTATGTTGCGGGCCTTGCTTTGCTGACACTTCCTGACATTGGCTGGACCTCGGTTGCCGTGCTTCCATTGCTGGCACTGGGACTCAGCCTTCGCGTCGAAGACTTCAAGACCGGCTTCGCTAGCGCCAGTGCCCTAGTCTTGGGCATCCTTTATATTTTCGGTGCGTGGCGTTGCGGTATCGCCCTTCATGAAAAAAGCCATCACTGGCTCTTCTTCGCGGCCGCCCTCAATTGGACTGGTGACGTCGCTGCTTACTACACTGGCCGCACGTTTGGGAAACACAAACTGGCTCCTTCGATTAGCCCGGGCAAGACTATAGAAGGTGCGCTTGGTGGCATCGTGGCGAGCGTCCTCTTTGGTTGTCTCTACCTGCCCAAAGTGCTTCCTGAGGTAGGACTGCTGGAAGCGGCGGTGCTCTCCATCATCGGCAATGTCGCGGGGCAAATTGGGGACCTCGCCGAGAGCGCCCTCAAGCGCGGAGCCAACATGAAAGACTCAGGCACCATGCTCGCGGGCCACGGTGGCTGGCTCGATCGTCTGGACTCGAGCCTCTTCTCCATGCCTGCCATCTACTGGACCCTGATATCCTACTCGCGCTGGCATTAATCTCATGTCCCTACCCAACCCCGAGCCGATTCTCTTCCTGATCGAAGCTTTCCGCCGTTCTCAGGCGATGTTTACTGCGGTGGAGTTGCGGGTCTTCGACCACCTCGAACACGCGCCGTTGGGCGCACACCAACTGGCCTCGCTGATCCAGGCAAACCCGGACGCACTCGAGCGCTTGCTCAACACCTGCGTCCATCTCGAACTCCTCACGCTCGATAGCGGGGCTTATTCCAACGCCGCTATCTCCTCTGCCTACCTCACGCGCAACTCGCCAGACTCCTTGATCGGCTATATCGAATACTCACAGAAAGCTCTCTGGCATCTGTGGGCCAAGCTGCCCGATGCCGTGCGGGAAGGGACTCACCGTTGGGAGCAGGTCTTTGGCGGCCAAGGCGAACTCTTCTCGCATTACTACAAGACCGAAGAAGACAAGCGCAGATTCGTCATGGGCATGCATGCCTTTGGTCAGATCAGCTCGCCCAAGGTGGTAAGGGCTTTTGACCTCTCTGGCTTCAAGCATCTGGTGGATCTGGGCGGTGCCACCGGGCACCTGCCGATTGCCGCTTGCCAGGCATACCCTAACCTGAAGGCAAGCGTTTTTGATCTGCCTGCAGTGCTCAACGTCACCCGCGAAGTGATCGACGGCGCGAGCCTGAGTGATCGTATTGATACGGTTGGCGGAGACTTCTTTGCCGACCCTTTCCCGCAAGCTGACCTCTTCGCCTTAGGCCGGATTCTGCACGATTGGACGCGCGCCAAGATTGATCTGCTGCTCAAGAAGATCTACGAAACGCTGCCCGAAGGTGGCGGGATTTTGATTGCCGAAAAGTTGCTCGACGAATCCGGTGTAAAGCCGCTGTGGACGCTGCTGCAATCGCTCAATATGCTGGTTGTTACCGAAGGTAAAGAGCGCCGCCTGAGTGAGTATAAAGAGATTCTTGAGACGGCCGGCTTTCGCGATGTTCAGGGGATTGTGCTGGAGCACTCGCCGCTGGACGCTATCCTTGCTAGGAAGTAAATCTGCGGCTTTATTGGATGAACGATGGCGCCAATGAAAATTAGCAACAGCACTTTCAGCTTTCTATAGTTTCTGGGGACTTCACTACTCACACTTTCAGGTAAATAGCATTCAAAGAATTTTATCTATTGGCGTCCGGCCTTCGGGATCTCGCCGATACTTGCGTACACCTAGCCAAACCAAAAACGCACATAAAAGCATTCCCATTAAACTTACAAATAAATCATTTTCGAGCATTCCCTGCGACAGACAGCCCAGCAAAAAACCCATTCCAGCTGAGACGGAACTGGTCAACCGTATCAATCCCTTTAGTCGCGAAACTGGAGCTAATGCCGATACAACGACACAGACGCACGCTGATAGAAAAAAGTACAGAGATACGAAGTTCAAGATCGACTCAATTGTTTCAACTGAACTCATGTTTATTGACAAGCCGATAGGGATCGGAGCTTACGGTAGCAAAGACGAAACTGCTATTTGTCAGCTCGGAAGCTTAACCGTATGGCGGCCCAACAAGAGCCAGCCTTCGCCTGACTTCACCCACATCATCATGAAGTGCAACGGCACAATCACGCCACCTACATTATGGGCATCCATCTTGCCATGAAGCATAGCTGAGCTTCCATCAGGGCTTACAACGATGGTGACAGGCTCGCGCTCCTGGAAGTCAATATTCTTGTTTACCAGAGCGGCAATGCACTCGGCCTTGTTCTCTACTTTGGCGTTGGAGTGGCTGTACATCAGGTCAGAAGCAAGAAGCGCGTCGAGCGCTGCACCATCACCCACCTTGGCGGCGGCATTGAAACTCGCAAACGCGGAGCGGACGGCCTCTTCGGCGTTGGCAATCAGAGAAGAATCGTTCATCGTCGGGTAGTTTACCGCACTCATGGCGACAACAGCACCAGATCACCAATCAGAACTCGCGCCGCCTCCACCGGAATCGCCCCCACCGAACTGGGCACCAGTATTGTTCGCTTGCGGGGCCGGTGTGATGGCTAGCGGGGCGTCGACCCCGATTGCGGTAGTCGCTGCGTTGATCCACTCTTTGTCCTTACCTGAAAGGCGACGCGCCGTAAAGCCCAGGCGGGTTTCGTTAGGCCCCTGGGCCAGCCAGCGCCGGATCACGAGCACGACAACAATGAAGAAGGCGCCAAGTAGCATCGGGTCCCAACTGTGCTGCTGGCCACCGAAATATGGCTTGTTTGTAACGAGGGTGAGGATCGCAACGATCAGGCCCGCCGCGATGACAAAGCGGTCTCTCAGTCGAAGGCCACGGGCGAGCACGACAGGCGGCAGGCACCAGATTAAGCCCCAAGTAGTCCAATAAAACGCCGTTGAGAACTCGCTATTGGAAGGAGCCGCAAACCATCCCCGTCCGTGTACTTTCAGGTCTGAAAGCTGAAGGTTGATCGCGACATAGATTCCAAACCAAAGCAAAGCTTCAGCAATAGAAAATCGCTGGTTGAGATAGCTCTGATGATAACGAGGGCGCAGGCGAAGCACTGCCGACAGTACGACGGCATAAAGCGCAATTACCGAGAGGTGACGCACTGCGGCGGGCACGGTCCACAAAAAGGGAAGCCATAGCGGACCTATCATGCCCGCAAAGAAAAAGTATGGGAGCCCGAATCGATGCCAGATCCAGAAGGAGAGAATCGATCC
>CANGVB010000318.1 GCA_947456995.1 Bryobacteraceae bacterium
CTCAGGCCCACATTTGTTAAGGGCAAATCAAATGCTGAAAAATATGCCCGTTAGAGAAAAACTTGAAAATTCTGCTGCCAGGCAGAGCTACGAAAACCTTGGGGGGCTTCTCAAGTGTGGAAGAAATGGAGGAGAAAGCGCCAAGTTCGCTACCCTGATGAGATCCCGCCTAGTGGATCGTGTCGATCCCTAGGATGATCAAGGTGCCGCAGGGCAGGAGGATTCACAATTGAGACGTCGTCATTTTGCGGGTGCGGTGGCTGGCTTGGCCGCCGCGCAATCTAGGGTAGAAAGCACTCCGCTCGAGCTCAAAACGCTGCCGGATCTGTGGGAAGTCGACCGGGGTATTGCGAACCTTGAGAATGCTTACTGGGGAGTGATGCCTCGCGCAATTTACTCCGAATACCTGAAGCAGACCGAGTTCATTCAGAGGCAGAATGTTCTTTTCGTGCGCGACGGCATCGCCGGCAATGAGCGGACGATGCGGATGGAGCAGGTTCGAGCGAGGGTTGGCGCACTGCTGGGTGCGCCCGCCAGTGAGTTCGCCCTGGCTCGCAACGGTACTGAGGCGCTGCAGAATCTGATTCTTCAGTACCGGCGTCTTTCGCCGGGCGACAGTGTGATGTACGCGGATCTCGACTATGACGAGATGCAGCAGGCGATGGACTCACTGGCGGGGTCGCGTGGCGTCAAGGTGATGAGGTTCGCAATTCCGGAACCGGCAACGACAGCCAATGTCCTGGCCGCTTATGAGGCCCAGTTGAAGGCGGCGCCCGCCAATCTCAAGATGTTACTGCTGACTCATTTATCGAACCGCACCGGGCTGGTGATGCCTGTTCAGGAGATCGTCGCTCTGGCCCGAGCGCGGGGCGTGGATACGATTGTGGATGCGGCGCAGACGGTTGCGCACCTGGACTTCAAGCTGGCAGAGCTGGGCGCTGATTTTGTTGGCTTCTCGCTGCACAAATGGTTGAACGCGCCGATCGGGACTGGAGGCATCTGGATTCGGCCGTCTCGATTGGCCGATATAGAGCCGTGCATGGGAAGCACGATGTTTCCGAAAGAAGACACACGCAGCCGCACGAGCCTTGGCACGGTCAATTTTGCGGCAACGCTGAGTGTTCCTGCGGCAATCGACTTTCACGAGCGGATCGGCGGGGGCCGCAAGATGCGTCATTTGCAAGCGCTTCGCAGCTATTGGGTGGAGCGTGTGCGTGAGTTGAAAGGCATTGAGATTCTGACCCCGGAAGAACCTGCGCGCTTTGGAGCGGTGACCAGTTTTCGCCTGCCTGGGATCAAAGACTATGCGCAGGCACAGCGGCTGGCTGCGACTTTGTTGAATAAACACAAGGTGCTGACGGTGGCTCGTCGTGGCATCGCAGCGGGAGCCGTGATTCGAGTGAGCCCTGCGCTTTATAACCGGCACGAGGAACTGGACCGATTTGTAAACGGGCTGCGGCAGGAATACCGGGCGTTTGCCTGAATTCGAATTGCAACGGGGCTGGAGCTACTGGCATGCACGTGCGAAGAGCCACTGTCACTTCTCAGCTTGTTGATTGAGCTCACGGCTTATTCGCGCCTTAGAGCAACCAGTGGATCCATGCGAGAGGCTCGCCTTGCCGGGGCGAAGCCGGCGAGAATGGCAGCAGCCATGAGGACAGCGGCAGCTAGCGCCATCGTTTGCGGATTGTTGGGTTGGGTGCCGTAGAGCAGCGATTTGATGAACCGTGACATTCCCAAGGCGGCAGGCAGGCTGATCGCGAGTCCTGATGCAGCTAGAACAAGCGCTCGTTTCAGTACCATCCAGATGACGGTACCGCGCTGCGCACCCAAGGCCATGCGGATGCCAATCTCGCTGACTTGCCTTGCGACGGTGTACGACATCGTTCCGTAAAGGCCCACGCAGGCTGTGAGGAGCGCTAGCAGCGCAAAACCTGAGCATAGCTTTGCGAAGAGGAGCTCGCGGTTGATCGAGCGGTCCATTTCAGCTGTTTGCGTCAGCAGATTTGTGACTGGGGTTGCAGGTTCGGCAGCGCGGGCGAGTTCGCGCACGGAACTTACGACACTGAGCGGATCGCCCGTAGTGCGGAGCGCGTAGGTGACACGGTCTGCAGAGATCTGACTCAGGGCCACAAAGACAGTCATGGAAGTTGCGCCGATCTTCAGGCCACCGTTGCGCAGGTTTGCCGATACGCCGACGATTTCGAGCTCGCGCTTTTCCTGGGGGAGGCTGATGCGGCGGCCGAGGGGATTCTCGTTGCCGAAGTAAGTACGGGCCAGTTGCTCGCTGATTACGCATACGGGCCTTGAGCCGGCCTGATCCCGATCGTCGATCTCCCGCCCGGACAGGATCGGAATCTGCATGGTGGTGAGGAAGGCGGGGCCTGCGGCTATGGCGCGTGTGTCTTCAAGGGTACGAGGGCCGAGCTTCATCGGGCCCTCAATCGCCTGCACATGGCCGGAGTTGAGGATAGAGGATTGAGCGAAGGTGGCACTGGCAACGCCGGGGATCGATTCCAAACGCTTGCGGAGATCGGCGTAGAGGCGGGTGAGTTCGGGACCCTGATGCCCGGCCTGGCGGGCATTCCAGTTGAATAGCAGAACGTTGTCGCGGGCGTAGCCGAGTTCCACCGAGTGGAGATTGTTGAGGGTCTGAACGAAGAGACCGGCCGCAAAGAGTATCAGAAAGGACATCGAGATCTGTGCCAATACCAGTGCGTTCTGCAGGCGATTGCGGGGGGCGCTTCCCTGCCCTCCTTTGAGCGCGGGCAAGACATCGGGACGCGTTGCCTGGATTGCAGGAGCAAGCCCAAAGAAGAGGCCACAGAGGAGGACCAGGGCGGCAGTGGCGGCGAGCACGAACCAGTTCAATTCCGCGTGGAGGGTGAAAGTCTCGCGGCCTTTCGAGAAGAGGTAGGTGAGTGTGCGGATACCCCAGATCGCGAAGACGAGGCCCAGAGCGCCGCCTAGGGAGGCGAGCATGACACTTTCAGTTAGCAGTTGCCGGACAACACGGAAGCGGCCCGCGCCGAGGCTAAGGCGGACGGCCATTTCGCGCCGTCGAGCGGCAGCTCTTGCCAGCAGCAGATTCGCGATGTTGGCGCAGGTGATGGCGAGGATCATCGAGACCATCGCAAGCAGCACATAGAGAGGCTTCGAGTATTCTCGACGCAAGCTGCCGAGGCCGGCGGCACCGGGATTGAGAAGGAGCGCGGGTAGCTTTTTGCGTTCGCCTTCTGTAGTGGCAGTGCTGTCGACCCATTGGTGGAATCGTGGAGCAAGCAGAGCCTGCGCCTGGGCCATGGTAAGGCCAGGACGAAGCCGGCCCATCATCTCGATCCAGTAAAAGTTTGCATCGCTGTAGCCGCGCCCGGCCTCGGTGGAGTCGAGGAGCAAGTTGGTGTGCAAAGGGAGGTAGAGGTCTGGCGAGGCGGCGGGATCGACACCGAAGAAATGAGCTGGAGTCACGCCGACTACGGTGAAGGGGACTCTATCGATGAGAATGGATTGCCCAATCGCCTGAGAGGGACCGCCGAAGCGCTGCTGGCTGGTGGCGTAACTGATGACGGCTACGGCTGGTACACCGGGGCGGTCGTCACCAGAGTGGAGCAGACGGCCGGCGGCCGGGGAGACGCTGAGGCCTGGAAAGTAGTCGCCGGTGACGTATTCCATCGTGGCGCTCATCGCCTGCCCGTTGACAGAGAAGCTGCGAGTGTGACCGTCGAAGTATCCGAAGACGGTAGAGAAGGCGGGATTGTCTTTGCGGAATTCTTCAAAGGCCTGGTAGGGGAACATGCCGCTGACGAGCTTGCCTTTGCCGCCGGGCCAGAGAATGCCCTGCACGCCGTGGACCACGTGAACCCAGTCCTTGTCTGCGTTTTGGGGTGAGGGGCTGGTCCAGTTCCAGACGACCAGCGATTCGGCGTCGGAGACGGGGAGCGAACGCAGGAGGATCGACTCCATGAAGCTATAGATGGCGGTGTTGGCACCGATGCCAAGGGCCAGGGACAAGACGGCCAGGGCGCTGAAGGATTTGTTCGCGGTGAGGGTGCCCCAGCCGTAGCGGAGGTCCTGGGTAAGTTCTGAGAAAAAGCGCGTCATCCAGATCTCCCTTGATTCTTCCTGCATGAGAGCGAAGTTGCCGAAGCGGCGGCTGGCTTCAGCGCGGGCGCGATCGGCGGCCATGCCATTTGCTTCGAGCTCTTCGGCTCTTTCAGCCAGGTGCAGTTCCATTTCTTCGCGCAGAGAGGCGTTGCGCTTGTTGCTTTCAAGCCAATAGCGGAGGCGTCTGAACACGGGGCTTAGTTTGCCTCCATCACGCGTGCGATTGCCAGAGTGAGTTTGGCGTATTGGCGGGTTTCAATGGCCAATTGTTTGCGGCCTGCGGCGGTGATCTTGTAGATCCTAGCGCGCCGGTTGTTTGCGGTAACGCCCCAGTCGCCTTTGATCCAGCAGTTGAGTTCGAGCCGTTGTAGCGCGGGGTAGAGCGAGCCCTCTTCGATCAGCAATTCGCTGTCTGAGGATTGCTCGATAAACTGGACAATCCCGTAGCCGTGGAGATCGCGCCGCGAGAGTGTGCCGAGGATCAACATGTCGAGAGACCCCGGTAGCGAATCGTTTTTTTGTGGCTTGCGTCCCATACCAAGAATTCTTAGCTTACGGCGAAGCGTGAGCTTTGGTCAAGGGAAGTTTTGGCTTGTCGCGGTTCATACTCAGGTGACGGAGCCGTTCGGATCGCTGTGCTCTTTCGGTTGGCGGCTGAATTCTGATTTCGCGTGGGCCAACGGCGCGGACAGTGCGCATGAGAGGGGAACGGAGCCAGCTCCAGGCAGCAATGGCAACTGAGGCACCAAAAGCTACGTATCCTGCGTGGCTCAAGAAGGGGAGTGTTTGTGTCATGCTTTTCTAGCGCCAGTTCCAGGGACTGCTGCAAAGCTCGACCAGTTCAGCAAAGGACGTGGCAGCATTGATCTCCCGGGTGGCAGTGCTTTTGTTTTGTATCTCAGAGGACCGCATAGCGACGGCATTGAGCGTCTCTTTGGCCTTGGCCATGTTTGGTTTGCCGTGCGACTTCAACTGGAGAAAGACCTTGAACGTGGAAGTGCCCATAGAAAAGAAATCGCCGAAGCGCGGGCGGTTGAATGCCGTGACTTTGCGGATGGAATATTGAGCACCGCTTGAATCGAGAATCGTATAGTCCTCGTAAGCGATTCCGACGGCGGTATTGGTTTCGATCAATTGCTTTTCGTCTTTACGGGAGGTGAAGTCGTTGTCCCTGAAGAGCAGAACCGGATAATGCAAGGGCA
>CANGVB010000319.1 GCA_947456995.1 Bryobacteraceae bacterium
CGTGCCGCTCCACGCGCAGCATTGGTTTTGCCCTTACTGGCCAGCGTGTGCATCGTCGGGCCTTCAAACGTGAATTTGTATTGTTCAATCAGCAGCGCCCCATACCCTACACTCCCCAGTCGCGAGTCCACTGCAACAAACAGATCCGGCTTCTTCTCACGATGCTCCAGCCAGTACTTCGCCCCGAGCAAGCCAATCTCTTCCTGAACTGTCGCAACAAAAATAACGTCACCCTTGGTCTTGATCCCCTGCTGCTTCATGATGTCGAACGCATGCAACAGCGCCACCAGCGCACCAGTATCATCCCCAATGCTCGGTGCATGATAGCGCCCTGCATCCTCTCGAACCTTGATCTTCGTATCCATCGGGAAGACGGTGTCCATATGCGCAGCAAATGCAAGCTCCGGCCCACCCCCGCTGCCCTTCATCACACCCCAGACATTTCCAATCGAGTCTTGCTGGATATTCGTTAAACCCACCCGGGCCATCGCCGTCTTCATATAGGCAATCCGCAAAGTCTCTTGTTTCGAGGGCGAGGGAATCTCCGTCAGATGAATCCATTCCTTCTGGATCTTCTCCGCTCTGGCATCCACTTCCGCAAAGGCCTTCTTCATCTCCGGCCGCTCCGCCATACCAACATCAAACTTCTGCCCAAACAGCGCTGCCGCGCTCATCATCAAAACCAAACTGCGAATCATATTGGACCTAGGGTACCGCTATTCCCTCCACCACACGCAATCGCCCGTCGGTGGTCTGATCTACAAAGTATCGCCGCACCTTCTGCCCATCCCAAATCACTGCTCCAAACTCGGTTGCCATCACGATTTTCTCCCCATATCGAGCGATGCCGTGAATCACCCCTGCAACATCAATCTTGCGAGTCTTTTCGGTGGACCTGTCGTATTCAATCATGCCCATACTGCTGGGCCCGTATTCGCCGTTGTGCACCAAACCAAACCAGATTCGCTTTGCTTCCACCAGGATTGACGACACCGACGCTCGCTTCATTGCCTCAGGCGAAAACATTTGAAAGCCGCGCTTTTCAGCATCAAAATACCCAAACCCGCCTTCCCCCGTCATGCTCTCTCCATCGTAGAAAGTCTTCCCAAACCAGAGCTTCGCGCCATCTACCTGCCACGGCCCAATGTGCTCTTCACCCACCACTTGCTTCAATCGAAACTTTCTACCATTCTTGTGCTCCACTACTTCAGCCTCGCCCTCGGTCACCTGAAATTCACCAGCCGCCCCAAAGCGCAACACCCTCTTCTCCCACGATTTCCGCTCTGCAACTCCCAGCGCTTTCACGCCCCACGCTCCATCCGCATCAAGAATCATCTCCACTCGCTGTAAGTCACTCCTGCCCGTCCAAATCACGCGATCTCCAACAACACGAACTCGTTCAAGGGAATACGGCACATACTCGAAAAACTTCACCAGCCGCTTCGCCCGCAAATCGTAAACGAACTTTCGATGCATCCCCGGGCTTGGCTTCTCGGGCTTGCAGCCGATTACAACGTCAGTGGTTGATACCCTCTCAAGGCGGGTAATGCATTGCCCATCGCCCATTCCTCGCTCAACCCCAATCGTGTAAATCTTCCCGGCATCATCGCGGCGCTGCAAGAATACGCCAATCTGAATCTGTTTTTCCCACCACACAAACTTTGTCTCGCCAACCACCCCTGCTTCGGGCACACTTAGCGCAACTACGAGATCCATCTCCGCATTAAGTGCCTCCCGCTTCAGCACCCGCGCATGCCCGATGTCCGAATTCCCGTTCCGCATTTGTTGAACCACGGCATTGTCGGCAACGCTCGCACCCCACAGCGATAGCCCCCCAACCAGAATGAGCAAGACGCGCATATCCTCAAGAGAAGCACGACTCCGTCCTCGTTACAACAAAACTCCGCTAGCTCGCCTGCTCCAACTCTTCCTCAAGCGCCTGCCGCTGATACAACTCTGCATAGTAGCCGCCCTGCTCAATCAGATGCGCGTGATTGCCTTGCTCAACCACCTTCCCCTTGTCCAGTACAAAGATCACATCCGCATCCTTCACCGTGGACACCCGGTGCGACACAAACAGCGCCGTCCGCCCTACCATCACTTCCCGCAAATGATGCAGAATCTTCTCCTCGGTAACGGTGTCTACGCTCGACAGAGAGTCGTCCAGAATCAACATAGCCGGCTCGCGGATAATCGCGCGAGCAATAGCCGTCCGTTGCTTCTGCCCTCCAGAAAGCGTAATCCCACGTTCGCCGATGATCGTTTCATAACCGTCTGGAAACTTTGCGATGTCCTCGCTCAAACCGCTTTTCTGCGCCGCTGCTTCCACTTGTGCTCTGCTTGCTTCCGGCACTCCCAGCGCAATATTCTCTTCGAGCGTAGTGCTGAACAAAAACGTTTCTTGCGGCACAAATCCAATGCTCTTCCGCAATTCCATCGGGTCGAGCAACCGCAAATCCACACCATCTAGCAGCACCCTCCCGCTTGTTGGGTCCAGCATTCTGGGCACCAGATTCAACAGTGTAGACTTCCCTGATCCCGTCTTGCCAACGATTGCCGCCGTTTGTCCTGCTTCGATTCTCAAGCTGATTCCAGCTAGCGCATCAACATCCCCAAACTGTACCGAGACGTTTTCGAAAACAAGCTCCCCCCGAACATCCTTCAATTGTGCCGGTTTTTCCGGTGCCGAAATACTAGGCACTGCATCCAGAATCTCTCGAATGCGCTTCAGGCTTGCTGTGCCCCTCTGCGTCAGATTCACCACCCACCCAAACGCAATCATGGGCCAGATCAGCAGTCCCATATAAGTCTGAAACATCACAAACGATCCAAGAGTAATCTGGCCCGTAGCAAGCCTCCAGCCCCCGGCCCACATCACCAAAAGAAACGTACAACCTACAAGGGCCTGCAAAAGCGGATAAAAGATTCCCGTGTCCCTGGCAAGGCCAAGATTCGAGCGAATGTAGCTTTGATTGAGAACCTCAAACTTCTTCAGTTCCGCTTCTTCTTGCGCAAACGCTCGCACAATCCGCGCCCCATTCAGGTTCTCCTGCACCCGGCTCGAAATATCGCTGAACTCACCCTGAATCTTCTCAAACCGTTTGTGAATCTTTTGCCCAAAGTAAACCACAACCAGGCTGATCAGCGGCGCCGGGATCAGCGCAATCAGCGTCATTTGCCAATCCACACTCGCCATCACGCTGATGGCAAGAATGGTAGTGAGCGTCGTCTCCAGCCAGTACATAACCCCCGGCCCCAGCATCATTCTCACCTGGTTCAAGTCATTCGTCGCTCGCGCCATGATGTCGCCCGTGCGCATCTTCTGGTAAAAGTCTCCACTCAAGCCCACCATATGCCTGAAGATGTCATTCCTCATGTCAAATTCCACATCGCGCGAAATCCCAACCAGGATCAGCCGCATGTAGAACTGCATAACGCCCCTCAGGCACCCAAACAGCAGCAGAATTGCCCCAAAACTCAGTAGCTTCTCAATTGCAAAGCCGGCCAGTAGAGCGTCAAAGGCATCCCGGATGATCAGCGGATTTAATGTCGCAAAGACTACCTTGCCTACAAGGCAACCCAGCCCTGCTGCCATTCCCTTGCGATAACGCCGCAGGTAAGGCCAGGCAATGTTAACCGTGGTTCGAAACGTTCCAGCCACTACCTAGAGCCCAATCCAGTAACTGATTGTCTTGAGCCACTCATAGAATGCGGTTCTTCTCGAATGGCGAAACTTCCACCATTGGTCCACCGGAAAATCGCTGTTGTTAGCAGAAACCACCATTGCTTCGATTTCGGGCGACATCTCCCGAAATACCTTTCCCGATCGTCTGGTGTGGAAATTGGAAGTTACCAGCAGATATTTTCGGATTCCCTGCTCACGCATCATCTTTCCGATGGCAATCGCCTCGTCCCTGGTAGAGTCAACGCGGTTCTTTAACGGTGTGACTTTGTCTGCGGTGCACCCCTGGCTTGTCAGGAATTCGGCGGCCAGAGTCGATTCCGTTTTGCCAAAAACCTCCATCGAACCGCTGAGCCAGAGTCGATCGGCAAGTCCATTTTTAAGTAGCTCGCAGCCCTTCATCGCTCTGCTGCCGCTTGTATCCCCACCAAGTACTACGATCAGATCCGCTTTCTGTGGTTCCTGTACGTTCACCAGATAGGCACCAAGCCAGATCAAAATGCTGTTGCTGCCAAACCACAAACTCCCAGCCAGCAAGGCCAAGGCTAAAACAAGTTTCAACTTGCGCAACTTCTAGAGGTCCTCAGGAGATCGCCGGGCATCGCCATTGCTCTGATCCAGATGCCCAACTTCGCGCAAGCGCTGAAACATCCGTTCTACTTCGGCTTCATCTTCCAATGTCAGGATAGGATGCCGTTCCAGCTCGGATGTCGCACCGTTACGCACCGCAATGATTGCTTGCCGCTGCCTTTGCGGCGCTCCGTCCAGCAGTGCATGTGGCGCGCAATTACAAACCATCTCCCGCAGGCGCCCAGACGATTCCAGGTCTCCGGCAAAAATCACCAATACCCTGCGTCCCTTGTCCACCGTAAGCTTCATGACCAACGGTGTAAGCCAGCCGGTTGTTTCGATCCGTGTGATGGAACTCCACGGAATGATTTTGTTTCCGATTGCCAGCTCCCGGTCGGTCACTTCAATTACCGGATGCATGCTAAGCCAGAACAAAAGTAGCGCGCTGGCAAAAAACAAAGCTGCCGGTACAACAGCTGGGCTCCACTGCCACGCCACCCAAGCGGACATGAGGCCGAGCAGAACCGCAACGATTCCCATGTAGACGAAATGTTTCGATGGCGCAAACCGGGTCATCTCAATTTTGCTCTTCCCTCCAGCCTAATCCTCTCTATCCCCTGCGTCAAACGCGTATTACAGATCGATACTCTCAAGATGCTCAGTGGAAACACTTTCAGCCCACAAATTTATTTTTAGCCACTACTATGTAATAGTGATAATGAATGCTCAATACTGAAAGACTTCCTGTTACCGTTCTTTCCGGCTTCCTCGGTGCAGGCAAAACCACCCTGCTTAACCATGTCCTCAACAATCGTGAAGGACTCAAGGTCGCTGTCATCGTCAACGACATGAGCGAAGTCAATATCGATGCCTCTCTGGTTCGCTCCAACGAAAAACTGGTCGAAATGTCCAATGGCTGCATCTGTTGCACTTTACGTGAAGACCTCCTCGAACAAGTGGCTCTCCTCGCAGCCGAAAAACGCTACGACTATCTCCTCATTGAATCCACCGGCATCTCCGAGC
>CANGVB010000320.1 GCA_947456995.1 Bryobacteraceae bacterium
CTGGTGCGCGGTGAAGTGATTGTGGGGAAAGAGCCCGGTGAGAAGTACTTCACCGGCGACTACACCGTCGACGAGAAGCAGCGCAATGTCGCGCTTACAGAAGAGGGTGTTCATAAGGTGGAGCGCTTGCTCAACTGCGGCAACCTCTACGACATCGAGAACATGGAACTGAACCACCATGTGCAGCAGGGCCTTCGCGCAGCAGTGCTTTATCAGCGCGATCGCGAATACGTTGTGCAGAATGGCGAAGTCGTGATCGTCGATGAATTCACCGGACGATTGATGCCGGGCCGTCGCTGGTCTGACGGGCTCCATCAAGCGGTTGAAGCCAAAGAAGGCGTCAAGATCGAGCGCGAAAATCAGACGCTTGCTACCGTCACCTTCCAGAACTACTTCCGTATGTACAAGAAGCTGTCCGGCATGACCGGTACGGCCGATACGGAAGCTGCAGAATTCGGCAAGACCTATAAGCTGGACGTCGTTCAGGTACCTACCAACCAGAACATGATCCGTAAGGATCTGAACGATATCGTTTACCGGACAGAAGAAGAGAAGTTCCGCAACGCAGCCAAGGAAATCAAGGAATTGCACGACAAGGGCCAGCCGGTTCTAGTCGGTACGATTTCGGTTGAAAAATCAGAGCGGCTGGGCGCGGCGCTGCGCCGCATCGGGGTTCGCCACGAAGTTTTGAACGCGAAGAATCACGAACGCGAAGCTTCGATCATTGCTCAGGCCGGGCGTAAGGGCGCGGTGACTGTGTCCACCAACATGGCGGGCCGCGGTACTGACATTTTGCTTGGTGGTAATGCCGAGTTTCTGGCTAAAGACCAGATGCGCCGTGCCGGGAAAGATCCGGAAGGCGTGCACGCTGAAGAGTACAAGACGCTCTACGCCGAGATCAAAAAACAGACCGATGCTGAACACGATGAAGTTGCCAAAATTGGCGGCCTTTTTGTGCTGGGTACCGAACGTCACGAATCCCGCCGCATCGACAATCAGCTCCGTGGCCGCGCCGGCCGTCAGGGTGACCCTGGTGGATCGCGCTTCTACCTTTCGCTTCAGGACGATTTGCTGCGTATCTTTGGTGGCGATAAGATTCAGGGCCTGATGCTGCGTCTTGGCATGGAAGAAGATGTGCCGATCGAATCGAGCCTGATTACGCGCCGTATCGAAGCCGCGCAAAAGTCAGTTGAAGCCAACCACTTCTCTGCCCGTAAGCACCTGCTGGAATACGACGATGTAATGAACAAGCAGCGTACCGCTGTTTACGAATTGCGCCGGGCGATGCTTTCTGGAACCAACCAGAAAGACCGTGTTCGCGAAATGATCACCTCGATTGTCGGATCGTTTATCGATGCACGGCTGCCGGAAGGGACTCGTAGCGACCAGTGGGATATGACTGGATTTGAGTCCGATATTCTGACGCAGTTCGGGGTTAAGGTTGACAGCGAGGAACTGCAGAATTCGGGACGTGAGTTGATCGAACAGGAAGTGATCGACCTGCTCAATGCCCGTTACGACGAGAAGGAAGCCATCGTCAGCCCTGATGTGATGCGCGAAACCGAGCGCATGATCATGCTGAACGTGATCGACAACCAGTGGAAAGACCACCTGCTGTCGATGGACCACTTGAAGGAAGGCATTTATCTTCGCGGCTACGGCCAAAAAGATCCGCTCATCGAATACAAGAAGGAGAGCTTTACACTCTTCCAGGACATGATGGCCCGCATCGAAGACGAAGCGCTGCGCTATCTGTATTTCTTGCAACCTTACGATGAAAACGGGAACATTCTCACAGCTTCTCCCATCCAAGTAGGGGAAGACGATGAGGAAGAAGAAGAGCAAGTTGAAAGCCACGAACCGGCTCCGGTACCCGCAGCCGCTGCTTCTATTACCGACTTCACCAAGAACATCCAGCGCAAAAAGGAAAAGGAACTCGAAGCCCTGCAGTATGTGGGTGGCGATTCTACTGCTTCCTCAAAGCCGCAGCCTGTCGTCAAGGGTGCCAAAGTTGGACGCAACGAACCTTGCCCCTGTGGTTCAGGCAAGAAATACAAAGTTTGTCACGGTAGGTAAGTAATGCTATCGCCGATTCTTCTTCTAGTCGCAACGATTCTTCCACCCTCGATTGACGACTGGAAGCGGACCGAGCCAGCCAAAGCTGAGTTGCAGTACCCGAATGTTGCCAAAGAATTTGGGCTGACAGAATCGGACGCGGCCACCTATGCCAATGGGCCTAAGACCTTTACCCTTGCAGTTCACCGGTTGAAGGACGTTACGGGCGCAGTGGCGCTCGAGCAATCCCTGCAATCGCCAGACAAGAAGATCTTCCGGCACCAGAATTACGTTTTTGAGACGCTTGCCGGAACGGCGCCGCGTGGCGCTCTGGATGCGTTTTTGTTCCCTACCTTGAAGGTGGACCGGTCTGCGCCCCCAACCCTGCTTGGCAACCTTCCGCGTAAGGGGAGGGCCGTTGGCTCAGAACGATTACTTTTGGGTCCAGAATCGCTGCGAGCCTTTGAGCCCAGAATTCCGGTGGCGGCGGCAGGCTTTGATTTTGCTGGCGAAGTACAGATTGCCAAGTATGGAAACGCGACATTGGCGGTGCTTCACTACCCGAACCACGCGATCGCGCGGCAGCAGATTGAGGCCCTGAAGCAGGTGCCAAATTCTGCGATCAACCGGTCTGGCCCGATTGTTTCCATGGTTTTACCTGCCGGGCTTGACCCCAAGAGCGCGCAGGCGCTGGTGGGTCAAATCGAGTACAAAGCGGCAATCATGATGGACAAAGCGCCGGAGAAGGCACAGCCCGATCCGGTGGATTTCCTGCTTGGAGTATTCCAACTTGCGGGAGTACTGATAGTCATGTGTTTGGTGCTCGGCGTAGTTTTTGCACTTTTTCGTGCCTACGGACGGCATTGGTCGGGCAAAAAAGACGATGACGGCATGACGACGCTCGGTATCTAAATAACCCCTTCACAAACATCACTTTAGAGCGATCATCCACCTTCTGTAAACACGTTTTCCACAGCCCATAAGCGGCGCAAATAGTCGCTAAACAATTGATATCAAGCCACTTACAAGTCCTCTGAAAAGAAGTTGACTTCCCCGGCTGAAGGCCATAAACTCCAATCACTACGATTTTTACGGTTCATTCCCGTTAGAATCAGTTCTCCCAATGAACATCAGCAGGAAAGCTCGCCAAATGGCGAGCTTTCTTGTTTCTGGTCAACAAGTTAGACTGGAGTGATGCGTCCTGCCAAGCCCGAAGAAGAGCTGAAACCCTGGCGGGAGCGCGCCCAGGCGTTGCGCCACCTGCCGCCCCTGCTACTCGAGGTATGGCGGACTCGCCCTTTGTTTGCAGCCACTTCGCTGATTTGCCGCTTGCTGCTTGCCTTTTTGCCGGTCGCGTTGCTTTATGTTTCAAAACTTTTAGTGGATGAGGTGGTGGCGGGGAATGCGTCCGGGCTGGTGTGGCGCTATTTGGCGATCGAGGTAGCCCTTGTCCTCTCCACCGACCTTTTGGGTCGTCTGATGGGCCTCTGTGACTCCCTGCTGGCCGATCTTTTCACCAACCAGATCACGATTCGGCTGATGAAGCATGCCGCTTCGCTGGACCTGGTGACTTTCGAGGACCCCACTTTCCAGGACAAACTGGACCGGGCCAGGCGTCAGACTACAGACCGGCTCTCGATGCTTTTCCTGATTGCGAGCCTTCTGCAGCAGGTTTTGTCGTTGATCGCCATGTCCGCCTCCGTAATCGCTTTCTCGCCCCTTTTCTTTGCTTGCCTCGTGATCAGCCTGATTCCGGTGTTCTGGTCGGAATCGAAATTCGCCGCCCTGGCCTATTCGTTGCTCTACCGCTGGACGCCGGAGAGGCGGCAAATCGACTACCTGCGTCTGCTAGGCGCCAGCCACACCACCGCCAAGGAAGTGAAGCTCTTTGGCCTTTCGGGATATCTGATTGACCGGGCGGACAAGCTCTTCCAGCGTTTTTACGCCGAGAACCGGAAGCTAGCGATTCGCCGGGCGAGCGTGAATTACCTCTGGGGCCTGCTGCCGAACGGGGCCTACTATGCGAGCTTTGTTTACATCCTGCAGCAGGCGATTGCCAAAACCATCACGGTTGGGGACCTGATTTTCCTGACCCGCGCTTTCTCCAATTCCCGCTCATTGCTGAGTTCGATCTTTCAGAACATCAGCCGGGTAGCCGAGCAGGCGCTTTATGTTCGCGATCTCTTCGACTTCTTCGAGACTAAACCGGCACTGCCGGTTGCGGTGAATCCGCTTCCTGTTCCGAAGCCGATCCGCGAGGGTTTCCGGTTTGAGGATGTGCACTTTGGATATCCAGGGGCGGCGAAGCCGGTGCTGAATGGCATCAGTTTTCACTTAGCGCCGGGTCAAAAGATCGCGCTGCTGGGGGAGAATGGCGCTGGGAAAACCACGCTTGTGAAGTTGCTTTGCAGGCTCTACGACCCTAGTGCGGGACGGATAACGCTCGACGGCAAAGACCTGCGCGACTATGATCCGGAATCGTTACGGCAGGAAATCGGCGTGATCTTTCAGGATTTTTTGAAGTACGATGCAACCGCTGGCGACAACATTGGCTTTGGCCTGATCGAGTCACTGACAGACCCAGCCAGGATCGACCAGGCGAGCGAGAAAAGCTACGCCGACTCTGTGATCTCAACCTTGCCCTCGGGCTATGAAACGATGCTGGGACGTCGATTTGAAGGTGGGATCGAGTTGTCACAGGGGCAGTGGCAGAAGATCGCGCTGGCGCGAGCTTACATGCGTGACGCTCAGTTGTTGATTCTGGATGAGCCTACGGCCTCGCTCGATGCACGAGCTGAATATGAAGTCTTTGAGCGATTCGCGAATCTCACCGCGGGCAAGAGCGCCGTACTGATCAGCCATCGCTTCTCAACAGTCCGAATGGCCGATCTGATTCTGGTGCTGGAGCATGGCAAGATTCTGGAGCAAGGCAGTCACGAAGAGTTGCTTGCCAGGGGAACACGTTATGCCGAGCTCTTTGAACTACAAGCGGCCGGATACCGTTAGCGCTCGATGATGGTGCGCAGCGGGCGCCAGTAGATGTTTTTGTAAGCGACCGGGCCGTGATCGCCTTGCAGCATGAGAGGGTTCTTGGCGGCCTCGGGCAGGTTCATGGCAGCCCGGGTGGGGCCGTCCACTTCAACGTCTTTCTGGATCGTGAAACCGTTATGCACTACTCGCAGGAACTTTGCGTTGGCGGTTTTCTTGCCGC
>CANGVB010000321.1 GCA_947456995.1 Bryobacteraceae bacterium
GGTCTTTGGCAAATCCCGGTCTCTCGCGCCGGAATACAAACTTAAACCCCTGGTGGTCCCGGCCCAGATTCTCCCCTGGCTGTCTTCAAAAACCTTGTGGGCCATTCCCGAGGGCAAGCCATCTTCTTCTCCATTGCGAATCAGCTTACCGTTAGACAACCTCAAAAGACCGGCCGCCGTAGCCATCCAAACTGTTCCTGCCCGGTCTCGCAATACGCTGCGCACTCGATCCAGGCCCGTTCTTAGGCCCTTCATCCGGCCTGCTCGCCACTCCATCAAGCTTTTTCTTCCGCCAACCAAAACCGAGCCATCTGGACCCTGCGAAAGCGAGAAATAACCGTTATCATCCCACTGCAAGGCTGGACTGACTTTCCGGAGCTTCCCCTGATCCAGAATTCCGCCTCCCATCGCTCCACCCATCCAGATGCTTCCATCCTCCAACTCGGCAATGTCCTTCAGTACCCCCCCATGCCAGTCGGCCGTTAAATCTGCCAAAAGCCGGAAGTCCCGGCCATCGAATTCTTCGACTCGAAAACCTGGGCCAGTCCAAATAAGAATCTTTCCATCGGCCTTTGTCCTTAAAAATCGAATTGGTTGGTTTTCTCCTCGCTCGATGGCTTTAAACCTGGCGCTTGCGGGGTCAAAGATCAGCACCACGTCACCTTTTGTTTCTTGGACCACTTTCACCAATACTCGACCGTCAGGCATTGGCAGCAAAGCTCGTGTCATCAGGCTATGCGTTGGAGAACCTATGGGCAGTTTGAATTTTGCCCACTTTCTTCCATCAAACATGACAAGGAAATCTGTTGCCGCAAACCACAAACGGCCTCTCTTGTCTTCCACAATGTCGTGTACCAGTTGGTCCACGTCGGCAGCCTCGGCAGGGGTCGACCACAAACTTGGTTTGCGATGGATCAAGCCATCTACCGTGCCCAGCCAGAAGCCTCCATCAGGCTCTGTAAGCACGGAGAGGATCTCACTGGACAATCGTCCTTTTCTTGGTATGAGTTCATTTCGCTGTCCGCTGCGGCTGTAGAGCCTCCGCCCGTTGAGGATCCAGACCGAACCTTCAGGCCCGGCCCAACCGTAGCTCCCGGGCTCCAGGTTGCGGGCGATTACTTCAAGGCCGTTCTTTCCCCATTTCAATACTTCCCGACCCTCAGCTCCTACTCCGGCGACGAACAACTCGCCATGGACAGCGGGATGTAAGTGGTTCAGATTCCTGATTCCCAAATTGCGGCTGCTGCGCGACTCCCAATTGCCCTCTTCCGATAGCCTCCCCAATCCCTCTTGAGCGGCAATCCAGAAGTCCCCCTCAAATCCACGCACCAGCTCAATGTAATCCCCAATCTCGGCAGCGCTGGCTTGCCTCAAGAGCGTCCATTCTCTTGTTGCCGGATCATAGCTTTCCAGCCGGTCCGAACTCAAGACCAGCACCTTCCCCTTAGCGAGCGGGGCCACATCACGCATGTTTCTGCCTTGAGCTACCCCAGTTTCCACTTTCCACACACCTTTGTGGAATCGATGCAGTTCCTGCCCGATCAGGCTCCAGGCCCCTCCTTTGCCGTCAGGCAAAACCCGGCTTCGCCACTTTCTCCAGATTTGAACATCGAGTGTGGGCTCTGCGACCTGCGTAACTTTCTCTCCATCGAGGACGCCCAGTTTTCCCATCATTCCATGTCGAAACCAGATTTCGCCATTTGGTGCTCTGCTCAGATGGTTGCTGAAAGATTCGAGCATTCCGTCGCGAATCGTCCAATAGCGCCACTCTTCGCCACTTTGTGCGCATAGGGGAGCGGCTACGCACATCAGCAGTGTTACCAGCAAGCGATCGCAACTAGATTTCATTTAGAATCTCGCAACAGCATATCGGGCAATCCAGGCTCTTCTTGAACTGCAAGGAAAACTAGACCTTCCCAACATAAACGAAATATTTCATAGTTCTCGTCTCAAATGGGTAGAGTTCCTGCGATAAATTAGCTAATACATAAGCCAATGGCCAAACCTTACCACCACGGCAATCTAAGGGAGACTTTACTTCAAACCTCACTCGGGTTGCTCAAAAGCAATGGCATACAGAGCTTTACGCTTCGTGAGGTGGCACGTCTGTCCGGCGTCTCACATACGGCTCCCTACCGGCATTTTCGCAACAAAGAACAGATTGTGGAGGCTCTTGTTTCTGCCAGTTTCGACCGAATCGCCGACCGAATTACCTATTATTCGCTGAAAGGTCACAATCCGGCAGAATGCCTGGAACTTGGTACTCTTGCTTATCTGAGATTCGCCCTCGACCGGCCCGACGAATTCCGCCTCATCCTGTCTCTCCAACCAACCTCATCTGCTTTGGTGCAACGCCCTCTCGCTTCACTGCAGGCTCTGGTGGCTGCTTGTGGCTTCCCCAAATTGGATCACCAGCTTTCTTCGCGCATGCTGCTGGCAAACATCCATGGCATTGCTGAACTTGCCACCCGTCAACAGGCAGGGCTGCAGTCCCGCAAAGATGCAATGGATTTTGCCGCTCAATCTTTACGCCTGCTGATTGCCGGCCTCAAGTCAAACAAATAGTTGGCGGATTTCTGCCTGCTCTTGCGCTCCATAGATCAAGGAGACGCAAGATGAGCAATACCAATTTTTACTGCACCGAGGCCAGAAGCCGTCAGACTCGTGACGATGTGTACCGGATCCGTTACGAATGCTACCGTCGCGACAATTCCATCGATTCAAACCCTGCCGAACGCTTTTCCGATGCCTTTGACGATTCTCCAAACCACTTCAGCTATTTGCTCGGCAGCGCTGAAGAAGCACTGGCCACAGTGCGAATCAGCGTCGTGCGCCCAGATTTGAACTGGACTGATTCCCCTGCACAGCATGTTTACGGCGATTGTCCTGCCTTACAATCCATCGCTTCTGAATCCTACGTCGAGGCAAGCCGTCTTTGTTTTGCACCGCAAGCCAGAACGAATACCTTCATCTCTTTGCTTGGCAACATGGCTGCGCTGGCCGAGTTTTACTCGGTACGCTGGCTGGTGGCTTGCCCCAGAGCCGAGCAGGCGCCTGTTTATGAGCGCCTCTTCGGCTTCTCCCCATTGGCCGAGCCGCGTGTCTACCATGGTGTGCGCTTCAAGACGCAGCTTCTTGCTGTTTCTCTCGATCGGCTTCGAACTCACATTCAACACGACCGGCCCTTGTTTCCGTCCTGGGCTTCAGCCCTCGCTCAGGCATCTGAACAAGCCCCGATCGGAGAACTGGTCGCTGCCTGAAACTGAATTCTGTTATGGTCGCAACTATGAAGAATTTTGCAGAACGATACACCGCTGCCTGGTGCAGCCAAAAGCCATCCAGCGTCGCAGAGTTTTTCTCTGTTGACGGCTCACTCCAGGTTAACGATTCGGCTCCGGCCGTTGGCCGCGCTGCGATCACTGCCGTAGCGGACGGCTTTATGACTGCCTTCCCGGATCTTCAGGTCTTCCTGGATGATCTGACCTTCGATTCAGGCTCGACGACTTATCACTGGACCCTGACCGGCACCTACACGGCAACAGGCAAGTCAGTTCGCATTAGCGGGTATGAGGTTTGGACGATGTCGGCCGATGGCCTAATAGCGGTTTCTCAAGGCCACTTTGATGAGGCGGAATACCAGCGCCAGATTCAGGCCTAAGCTCGCTTCTTCTTTGCTTCGTGCTGCGCAATGCGAGCCTTCACAAGTTTTGTGAGCAATCCTTTGGGCAAGGCTTTGTCCAAAGGGAATTGGATGGTTCCTTTTGAGGTCTTGTAAGGCTTCAGCTCTTCTTCAAACAAAACCTGTACCGCCGGGTTCATCGCAAAGAGGCTGCAATGATCCTTGAAAGCACCGATCGACAGCAGGATCCCTTTGTACTTGAAACTGGGAAGCTGGTAGCTGATCACTTCAGTGGTGCCTTTCGGTACAAGCGTTTGTATGATGGCTCGTACTTTCAAGAGCGTGCTCCGTCCGGGTTCTGGCACTCGGTCAAAGTACTCATCCACAGTTTTGGGTGGCCCCGCCAAGTCTTCCTTGCTTCTCATCACGACCATCCTACAATGCCATCATGCCCTTGCGCGCCCTCTGGCTAATCGCCCTCGCTGCCATAATCGCGCTCGGCATCGTCTCCCGAACTCTTCCTCTGGGCAACCTGCTCTGGGACAAATATCTTGGGGATTCGCTCTATGCTGCGATGGTCTATGTCCTGCTGCGGCTATTCACCAAAGCGAATCCTGCTTCGCTGCTGGTGACAAGTTCTGCGATCATGGTCGCCATCGAAGCCTTTCAACTGACGGGGATACCTGCCGCGATGCTAGTTTCAACGCAAGCGGAAACTCGAATTGCCGCGCGTCTTCTTGGAACACATTTCGGCATCTTCGATCTACTGGCCTACTGTATCGGCATCTACTTAGTATTTGAGGTGGATCGATTCTTGCGAAACAAGTACTAATCTTGAAGTATTGAGAAATTCTGACATCAGCCCACGTTTTGCATTGCTCTGCCTCCTGACGGTGCTTCTTGAGATGGCAATATCTGCCTACAGGATGGAGATGATGGCGGATTGGCTCCTTGAAAATCTCCTTGTCTTTCTTTTGATCGTTGCGATGAGTGCAACATGGCGGCAGCTCAATCTCTCTGCAACCTCTTACATGCTCCTGGTCGTCTTTCTGGCGATTCACGAATGGGGGGCACACCACAAGTATGCAGATGTTCCACTCGGCGAATGGATCAAACCAATTTTCCAAACCAACCGGAACCACTTTGACCGGATTGTCCATTTCAGCTTCGGGCTTTTGCTTACGTGGCCTTTATGCAAAGTCTTTGCTCATCTCACTCGCCTTGCCCAACGTTGGTGGCCCGCAATCATCGCGCTCTTTGCCAATCTTGCCTTTTCCGCTCTTTACGAAATGCTCGAATTCGCTGTGAGTCAAATCGTTGCCCCGGAGATTGGCACAGAATTTGTTGGGGCTCAGGGGGATCCCTGGGATGCCGAAAAGGATATGGCCCTCGCCTTGATCGGTGCCCTGGTCCCACTAGTGATTTGGATCTTTACAAAGCCCTCAGCTAGTTCCCAAAGTTCAACTCCACAGAATTCGATCTGACCCCTCCAGCAATCACCACGGCCTCCACCTTGCCACGTCCGGCAAAGCTTCGTGGCAATTCAATCGTCACCTGATCGAGCCCAATAAACTGAGGTTGTGCCCCGGCATAGAGTGGCGTGATCATCTCTCCACCCAACAATACCTGTACGTTGTTCGAA
>CANGVB010000322.1 GCA_947456995.1 Bryobacteraceae bacterium
AACCTCGCCCCGCGCAAACTCAAGGGCATCGAGAGCCAGGGAATGATTGTCGCCGCCAGCCTTGAAGGTGGCAGCCCTGCCTTGGCCTCATTCCTCGAAGAAGTACCCGTAGGAGCGCGTCTGAAGTGATCGACAGCCACTGTCACGTCGACAGCGAACAGTTCGATTCTGACCGCGAGGCTGTGATAGCCCGTGCCCTGGCTGCTGGGGTAAGGACAATGCTTGCCATTGGAACCGGCGAAGGCCCCCCGCACCTGGACGCCGCAATTCAGTTGGCTGACAAACACGAGGCCTTCCTCGCCACCGTTGGCGTCCACCCACACAGCGCCAATCGCGTCACCCCTGAAACTTATCCTGAGCTAAACCGGCTTGCGCGGCATCCAAAGGTTGTGGCCATCGGTGAAATCGGTCTCGACTATCACTACGACTTCTCGCCTCGCGAGGAGCAGCAAGATGTGTTTATCAAGCATCTGCACCTGGCCAAGGAGCTTCGGCTTCCGATCATCATCCACACCCGCGAGGCTTGGCGTGACACAGTTGACATCCTCAAGGAGCATTGGGATACCTCTCTCGGGGGCATATTTCATTGCTTTAGCGAAGGAGTTGCCGAGGCTGAAGAAGCCCTTGCGATGAACTTCCACTTTGGCCTGGGTGGGGTGCTCACTTTTCCCAAGGCAGAGAAGCTGCGCGAGGCTGCCAGCTTCATTCCGCTCGATCGGATTCTGCTGGAAACCGACGCGCCATACCTGGCGCCAATCCCTTACCGTGGCAAGCGCAATGAGCCGGCCTATGTTGTAGATACGGCAAAGCGCCTTGCTGCCCTTCGCGGCCTCACCCTGCAGGAGCTCGATGAGCTTACCAGCCAAAATTTCCGCCGACTATTCTCGGCTAAACTGGAGCAACCGTCATGAAGACGCTGACCCAAGCTGTCTCGATGAAACAAATCCTCGACCTCGTGCGGGACGACCTCGCTCGTGTTGAGAAAGCGATAGGCCTCGAAACCGTCGGCTCTATTGCTGCTGTAAACACCATTTCTCACCATATGCAGTCTGCCGGAGGCAAACGCCTGCGGCCTATCTTGCTGATTCTTTCCAGCCGACTGGTCTCTTCCAACACGGAGACGACAGAAGAAGCAATCCAACTGGGCGCAGTGGTGGAGCTGATCCATACCTCTACGCTGGTGCACGATGATGTGATTGACGATGCCAAGACCCGCAGGGGTCAGGCCAGTGCCAATGCCCTTTGGGGCAACCAGATGAGTGTCCTCGCGGGCGATTGGCTTTATATGCAGGCCTTTCAGATCGCCATGCGCCAGCGCAACTTCTCGATCCTGGATGTACTGATCGGCCTTACCCAGACCATGGTTGAAGGTGAGTTCCTGCAAATGGACCGCCTCGGCCGAATCGATATCTCGGAAGCCGATTACATGGAGTTGGTGGATCGCAAAACGGCTAGCCTCTTTAACGCCTGCTGCCGTCTGGGAGCAATGGCCGGTGGGGCAAACGATACTCAGTCTGCCCGTCTTGGTGAGTTCGCCTGGAACCTCGGAATGGCTTTCCAGTTGATCGACGACATCCTCGACTTCACCTCCAAAGAGACCATTCTGGGTAAGCCAGTTGGCAACGACCTAGCCGAAGGCAAGGTCACCCTGCCGCTGCTCTACTCGCTGACGGAGACGACGCGTGAAGAAACCAGGATGATCGAAACGATCCTGAAGGATCGAAGCTACGAGCGTGTGCCCTTCTCTACCGTCCTTGAAATCATTGAGAAATACAAGGGTGTAGAAAAAGCGCATGAACGTGCGCAACAGTTTACCGCCCGGGCTCGTCAGGTAATTGACACGTTTCCCGACTCTCCTTACAGAAAGGCGGTGCTAACGATCGCCGACATCATTACCGAACGAGATCGTTAACACCCGATGAAAAAGTTAGCTATAGCCCTGGCCCTGATTCTTATCTCAGGACTGGGGCTTTTCTTTTATCTGAAGAACAGAGCCAAGAAAGATTGGGAGCCGCTTGCGCGCCAGCGTCTAATCGCCTATCTCGAAGAGAGATTCGACAGTAAAGTCGAGATCGGAGAGTTAGACTTCCGCCACCTCGAAGGGACTCGAATCGAGGCGATCGGCAAGAACTTCAAACTCCACTTCGAACGCCGAACCGACATTGCCCCCATCATTGCCTTCGATCAGATCACGATTGAATCTGACATTGCCACCCTGTATAACGGCCCAAGGATAGTCAATCGTGTTGTGTTGAAGGGGCTGAAGCTCACCATCCCTCCGAGAGACGAGCGCCCCAAAACACAGGCCAGTACTCCATCTTTGAACCCAGTGATCATCCAGACGATTGTCGCTGACGGGGCCACATTGCAGATCCTCCCAAGCAAGGCCGGTAAGGAACCGCTAGACTTTGCCCTCACCAAGCTGACCCTCAAGAGTAACGGTAGCGGCCAAGCTTATTCTTACGAGACAACACTCACCATTCCCAAACCGCCCGGCCTCGTAACAGCCAAAGGTCAGTTTGGCCCTTGGAATGGCAAAGACCCTCGTCAGACCAAACTCGATGGCACATACAACTACGTGGATGCAGACCTCGGAGTCTTCAAAGGGATCGCAGGCACGATGGCATCCACCGGCAGTTTCAGAGGTGCACTGGAAACCATTGATGCCGAGGGAGAATGCCGGGTACCCAACTTTCGCCTTTCCATGGCTGGCAACGCAGTGCCTCTGAATGTGAAATATAAGGCGCTGGTAGATGGTGCCGATGGAGACACGTATCTCAAGCAAGTAGAAGCAAGATTGGGCAATACGTCCTTTACGGCAAAGGGTGAAGTGGTGGGGCTGAAGGGGCAACCGGGGCGAGCTATCAACCTGAATGTCGTGATGCCGAAGGGCGATCTCCGAGACATTCTCAGGCTCACGGTAAAGTCGACGAAGCCCTTTCTGGAAGGGTCGGTGAACCTGAAGTCGAGTATCGAGATCCCGAGGGGCAATGTCGATGTAGTCGATAAGCTCAAGCTCAAAGGCCGCTTTGAAATCAGGGAGGCCAACTTCACCTCGGATGCAATTCAGGACAAGATCGATGGGCTGGCCAAGCGCGGATCGGGTCGGCCGAAAGATCAGAAGATGGACAACGTGCCGGCTACTTTCAATGGCCAGTTCCGCATGGCAGATGGCAAACTTGATTTTGAACCCGTTGTCTTTGTTGTACCTGGTGCGCTTGTTGACCTTACTGGTTCCTACGTTGTGGACGCCGGTACACTGGACTTTCTTGGGTCGCTCAACCTCGACTCCAAGGTGAGCAACACCTTCACCGGCTGGAAGCGCTGGGCGCTGAAGCCCTTTAATCCGATATTCTCGAAGAACGACGTTGGAACCTATCTACCCATCAAGATCACCGGTGATAAAGACAATCCGCAGTTTGGGTTGGCTCGCGGTACTGACTCTACCTCTGCTGGCAGGGCTCGGCGGCTTCCCTGAAAAAGCAGAGTTCTATTTTCTGAGGCTGGAGTACACCGATGCGCCGTTCGTACGGCGTCCCTGGGGGCGAGGCTGGTGGATGCAGGACATGCCCGAGGCCGAGATCCATTTCACCAAGGGCATCGAGCGGCTTACCCGTGTCCATATAGGCGAGATCCGTCACACTCCACTTACAGATAACCGAGTCTTTGATTACCCCTGGATTTACGCAACCCAAGTGGCCTGGTGGGATCTCTCAGAGCCTGAGGTAATTCGCTTGAGAGAGTACCTGAATCGAGGAGGCTTTCTGGTTGTCGATGACTTCCATGGCGACCGCGACTGGGAACTCTTTGAAGCCTCGATGACGAAAGTGCTTCCAGGCAAACCCATCCTCGACATCACTGACGACGACCCGGTGATGAACCTCGTCTTTGAGATCAAAGAGCGCACTTTCATCCCCGGGTTACGCCATCTGCGTCGAGGCCCGAATGGCACGACAACAGTTCAACCTAGCGCCATCCCACCGCGATGGCGAGCGATCTATGACGACCAGGGCCGCATGATCGTCGCCATCAACTTCAACATGGATATCGGCGATGCCTGGGAGCATGCCGATATGCCTGAGTATCCAGAGCAGATGACCAGCCTCAGCTATCGCTTCGGCATCAACTACATCCTCTACTCAATGACTCACTGAGGGTCTCGCGTCCAGACGTATTCTTCGCGCACCAGCTTGAACTCGATGATTACGCGTTCCCCGATGCCGGGAATGCTTCTGTAGAGCCAACTGGCGCGGTCCGGGTGCATTTCGAGTTCATCGGGTGGGCCATACATGATGTAGACACGGCCGCGATCTGTCTTCCAGCCTTCGATCTTGGAAGCGAATTTCTGGTTTGCATATCCGATGCGCCGGTAGTGCTCGTCTTTGAATTCGTTCACGTCTGGAGTGGCTGGAGTGGGGTCGCGTCTGGCCCAGAACTGGACTATGAATTGCTCCCGTTCAGCATCTGACTTCAAGGTCTTGAAGCGGGCCTTCTCGTCGTCCTTGATGATGTAGGTCACGTCCTGGGTGAGCCATATGTCATTGCTCTTCTGGCCAAAGGCCGCTAGGCAGCCTAAGACAACCAGGACCATCACGCCACCCAGACTTTTCGGTTCTTCTCTATGCCCAGCCAGTCTTTGAATTCGTTCCATAAGATCTCCTCCGTTTGCTGCGAGCACGGGCTCTAGCCGGGTCGCGCGTTGTTCCTCCAAGGTCAACAGGGCTCGCGCATAGTCTCGTGCATTGCCCTGCAAAGCCACTACCAGATCGTCACAGCAGTGCTCCCGCTCCTGACGAATTACACCCGACACCCACCACACCGCCGGATGGTAGAAGAGCAAACTCTCTACCGCCGTCTGCAGCAGATTCACCAGAGGGTCTCTGCGGTACAAATGAGCCAGCTCGTGAAGCAGGATCGATTCCACCTGCGACGCTGGCATAGCCGTCAACATACCCACTGGAGTCAGCAGGACAGGCCGCAACCAGCCCAGGACCATTGGCGCATCTACGAGGGCAGATTCAAACCACCGTACTGGTTGCGATAAACCGATACGCTTCTCAAGTGTTTTCATGCGTTGCTGCCATTCGGAACTCGCCTTGCAGATTCCCTCCCGGCGGAGCTTTCGTGTCATCCACCAGCCTCCGGCCCGGTACCCGGCAAGCAGCAGGACGCCACAAATCCATGCCCCGCTCATCCAGGGCAAGAAGGCCTTCCAACTCTTTACCTGGCCCTTCCAGACATCGGCCGTATCGT
>CANGVB010000323.1 GCA_947456995.1 Bryobacteraceae bacterium
CCCTTTCAGATCTCGAACCTTCAAATCCGCTCCCAGGCTCAAAAGCGCTTCCACCGCGCGCATCTTCCCCATCGCAGCCGCAATGTGAAGAGGCGTCTGCCCCTCATCGCGCGTCCGGGCATTCAGCTCAGCTCCATGCTTCACAAGTTCCCGAATCACATCCCCGCTATCCCCCAGCGCCGCCTCATGAATGGGCTGGGTACCTGCCGGGCTCACGCTATTCAACTGCGCACCCTTGGAAATCAATGCGCGAACAGCTTCAATGTCCCCCTTAAGAGAAGCCTCAGCAATTGGCGAGATGCCATTCTTCCCTACTTGATTTGGATCCACACCCATCGCCAGCAGCATCTTCGTAACATCACCCTGCTTACGGCTCACAGAAGACTCAAGCGTCCACGGCGCCGGTCCCCCCGGTGTTTCCCCCGCCTTCTGTGTCAAAGCCTTAAGCGCAAAACGAATCCGCGGCTCCCCACTCTGCTCGGCAGCCTCAAAAGCCGTCCGGCCCTTCCGGTCAGCAGTCTTGGGATCCGCCCCCGCCATCAGAAGCAGCGAGACACAAGTCAATTGCCGGCTCTCGATCGCAACATGCAAAGCGGTCCTCCCCGATTCATCCAACTCATTGAGAGTTGGCTTCTTAGCCAGAACCTCTTTCATCCGCTCCAACTTACAGTTCCCGGCAGCCTGATGCAATTCCCCCGCCTGCAACAAAAGCAACAAAACCAACACAAAAACACCTCCAAAGCTCGCCAAATCTCCAACTGAAAATAGGTGGACGCACCAGGCAGCCTTTAGTCACCCCACAATCGACAACTATACTCAAGTCATGGACATTGTTCTTCGCATCCCGGATGAAGTCGTGCCATCTCTAAACTCTGAGCCCGCCTCGCTTGGTCGTCAAGCCCTCGAAGCTCTCGCGCTCGACCTCTTAGCGAAAGACAAAATTTCCGAGCACGAACTTGGCCTAATGCTCGGAATGGACAATCGCTTCGATGTAGACGCTTTTCTGAAGTCGAAGAACGCCCCGCCCTCCTACAGCCTGGAAGACTTGATTCGCGACCGGGAACTTGCCCGAAATCTCTTTCCTAAAGAGATATGAGGCTTCTTGTTTCAGACACTTCGCCTATCAACTATCTGGCGCAAGTCCAAGCCATTTCGATATTGCCAACCCTGTTCAATACGATCCAGATTCCAGAAGCAGTTCATGCCGAACTCCTGCATCCGAAAGCTCCAATCTTGGTTCAGACCTTCGCACAAGCCCCTCCTGAATGGCTCCACATTGTTCCAAATCCGCAAGATATTCAGCCGAAAGCAGGGCTCCATCCAGGAGAACTCGCAGCGATAGCTCTTGCCTCTCAATCCAATGCAAGCGTGCTGCTCATTGACGACAAACGCGGAGCACGTGCTGCTGCTGAATTAGGCATTCAGACTCTCGGTACTCTGGGAATTCTTGAAGAGGCAGCCACCAGTGGCCTCATCGACTTGCCAACTATGCTGGGTCGGCTAATGAAGACAAACTTCCGTTGCGACCCACTTCTACTTCGAGCTCTGATAGACAATTCCCCCACCTAGCCCGCAGCCAGCAACCCCAAATCCACATAAGCCTCTGCAGCAATCCAGACATTGATATCAATCAAATAAGAGGTCATAAGGATTCTCATCCTTAGGGCACAACGGGCCCGGCCCGCTCTTGCCAACGACGGTAGGTCCCATTACGTACTGACCTTCTTCACCACGCCACATCGACATCAAATGGGCAAGCGGCTCTTCATGTCGCGGAATCACAATGCCGTCTTCGGTTAGTTCATCGATCAGCGACAAATTCCTGCGCCTGACTTCTTTCTTGTTTCGGCCCATATTGGATGTGCACATATAAATTTACAGAACCTAAAGGAGGATTTCCATGCCCCGCCACCCAAAAACTATCTGAAGTTCCATCAACGACAGAAAGTCATTCCCCTCATCGCTTCTTGCCCCCTGCAAAGGGCATCCTTGCTGCCTGCTGCATCCATGCTCCCAGCCGGCCTTCGTCGATCTCCTCAACCGAAGCCAACTCAACTCCACGAGTCGATTTCCCCATCCCGAT
Organism: Bryobacteraceae bacterium; assembly: GCA_947456995.1. Lineage (GTDB taxonomy): Bacteria > Acidobacteriota > Terriglobia > Bryobacterales > Bryobacteraceae > Bryobacter. Next base: position 2,084 of record CANGVB010000323.1, read on the forward strand.
CGGCGTCACTGGCGGCTCCGGCTTGAGCTCCGTCCCACGTATAAACATCAACTTCAAATGGCCAATAAAGGCGCCAGAGGAGAAGCACCAGCCCCCCTCAACCCCGTAATACGCCATACCCCACTTCACCGCTCGCTGAAGCCCTGGCAAACTTTTCACCGCTAAACTGTCGATCCTCTCAGCGATGCCACGCTGCGGCTCGGGCAAACTGGCGATGTATGCAAACACGGGCTTATCACCCGTTGCGGCCTTCGCCCCACTTGCCTTCCCGGTCATGGCGGCCGGCAACTGAATGGGTGGCGCGCTCTCGGCGCTCACCACCCCCTTCTTAGGCTGGCGAATGGCCCGTGTCACTCTGCCTCTCCGCTCAATTCCCCACTCCCGAGAAGCTCATCAAGCTGATCCAGTTGGTCAGGCAAACCGCCCGTCGATCCAGAAGCGATCGCCGCATCAAGCGCCTCTTCCGATGGATAAAGATCGTGCACCGTCACCAGCGTCTTACTCTCCTTGGCTTCAAAGCTCACCGTCGTAACGGTCATGCCGTCACCCTCCTCGTTGGTCCAGACCAGACGCGCGTTTGGGATCACTTCAAGGTAAGTACCGAAGAAATCCATCGTCGAGCCCTCGTGGCTAAAAACCAGCCGGTACTGCCCTCCCACACGAACATCCATCTCGCAGCTAAGCAGCGTCAAACCAAACGACTTCGGTACCCACCACCTCCTGAATAGCTCTGCCCGGGTCCACGCCGCAAACACGAGGTGCACCGGTCCGTTGACAATCCGCGTCACCTCAAGCTCGCGTCCAGACTTCCTCTCCGCCGACGTCGGGTTTTTCACCGGGACGCCCTCATCTTCTTTTCTTACGTCCATCCGCTTTCTCCTTGCTCTTCAATTCCTCAACAACGTTGTCCAACTCGTCAAATCGTGCGCTCCAGAGCTGCCGGTACTTCTCGATCCACACAGCCTCTTCCTGCAATCCGCGCAGGCCAAGCCTGCAGGTCCGCACGCGCCCCACCTTCTCCGTCGTGACAAGCCCTGCTTGCTCCAGAACGCTCACATGTTTCTTCATACCCGTGAGGGTCATCTCGAACTGTTCCGCAAGGGCCGTAATCGAAGCGTCAGCACGCCCCAGGTGCTCCAGCACGCCGCGGCGCGTAGCATCCGACAGCGCGCCAAACGAAGCATCAAAGTCGGTTTGATAATACTGAACCATGTGGTTCAGTGTACAGCGCGGCACCACAATCTGCAATAGCCTGCGGCAGCGTTACCCACAATCCTGACCTGCCAGTGTCGATCAATTTTCAAAACAAGAATATAATTATCGAATTAAGGTAAAAATATTTCTTGAATTAGATTTAGATATATTGCAATATATCCCCATGGAGCCAAAGTCCACTCCCCCGTCACAAAACGCCCGTACCCACGGCCTGACTGGAGAAAAACTCATCCTCGCCGCCGACGAGCAGGCGAAATTCGATGAGCTATCTGCTTTTTTACGTGAAGATTTAAAGCCACAAGACCAGTTCGAAGAATCCTGTTTCTCCAGAATCGTCAATTCAGCCTGGCGTCTCGACCAGGCCCAGGCCGCCGAAAATCGCGCCCTCTCCGACTTCATGCAAGCCCCCGAAGATCCCGAACTCCAAAAACGCTTCGAGCGCTTCACCAAATACCGGCGCCACTACGAGCGCTGCTTCTCCACTGCCCTGCGCGACCTCCGCACCTCCCAGGAGAACCGCTTCATCCAGCAGCACGTAACCCTCCCCGAAAACACCATCCTCGCCCCCACTCTGCCCGTCCGCGCCATCCTCCGCGACTTCAAAAAGTTCCAAAACGAACTTCCCAAGGCTCTCTCCATGGGGCTCGTCGCAGACGCAATCTTCGATGAATCCAAGCTCACCCAGCTCACCAGAGCCGCCGAAGACCGCCGCCGCGAAGACAATCGCAAAACCGCCAACTCCTATTGGGCACCTATCGATCCGACACGTGTAAAACCAGTCAAAACGAACGCTGCGTGATAAACTGCAACCCATGAAACAGGCGCTCTACCGCCGTCAATTCCTGCAATTCCTGGCCGCAAGCCCACTCTTCGCAGCCGAGGACCCCAAGGACATGAAGGACATCTTCAACGTCATGGATTTTGAGGCCAAAGCCCGCGTCGCCATCCCGCCAGCGCACTTCGGCTACCTCTCAACAGGCGTTGACGATGACAAGACCCTCCGCGCCAACCGCGCCGCCTTCGACAAGGTCTACTTGCGTCCACGCCGCATGGTCGACGTCTCAAAAATCGATACCTCCGTCACCCTCTTCGGCGAAACCTGGCCAACGCCCATCATCATCGCCCCAGCCGGCAGCCAGAAGGCCTATCACCCCGAAGGCGAATCCGCAACGGCCCGTGCCGCCGCTGCCGCCGATCACCTCCAGATCCTCTCCACTGTCACCTCAACCCCGATCGAAGATGTAGCCAAACTCCACAAACGCAAAATCTGGTACCAGCTCTATCCCACCAATGTCTGGGCCCTCACCGAACGCATGGTCCGCCGAGCGGAAGCCGTCGGCTGCCCCACTTTGGTCATAACGGTCGACACGCAGGGTGGCCGCAACACCGAAACCGAAGCCCGTTCCTACAACCTCGATTCCCGCGATTGCTCCGTCTGCCATCCAGCGCCCAAAGTAGGCAGAAAAGGCCGCCGTCCCATCGTGATGTTCGAAGGCTTCCCAGCAGAAAACATCACCACTCATAACCCAGCTCAAACCTGGGAGACCCTTAAGAAATTCCGCCAGCTCACCAAGATGAAAATTGTCCTAAAAGGACTCGAAACTGCCGAAGACGCCCGGCTCGCCGTCGAGCACGGTGTTGACGGAATCGTCGTTTCTAACCACGGCGGCCGCGCCTCCGATTCCACCCTCGGCACCCTCGAAGTCCTGCCCGAAATCGTCGCCGCCGTCAACGGCAAAATGCCGATTCTCATCGATGGCGGCTTCCGCCGCGGCACAGATATCTTCAAAGCCATGGCCATCGGTGCCAGCGCCGTCTGTATCGGCCGCCCCTACCTCTGGGCCCTCGGCGCTTACGGCCAACCCGGCGTCGCCAAAGTCCTCGAAATTCTCACCAGAGAATTCCGCCTCGCCATGACCCA
>CANGVB010000324.1 GCA_947456995.1 Bryobacteraceae bacterium
CAGAATGGGGACGCGCCCACTGCCATTTCCCTTGAGAATCTCAGACCTCGACGCGATCGACGACCAAACGAAGCTTCGATCATGAGGCCGATTGAGCACTATCCCTGAAAGTTCCGTTGTGCCGTCTCAATTTAATGCGACGACATAGTCGCTCTACTGCCTCATGAAAATGCGATCAAGCCTCGCGGCAGCAAGCGAGTGAATAGTAGGCTCCAGTTTCGTTAAAGCCAACCTTTCCCGGAAGATCTCGACTCGCCCCATGGCATGCCGCTGCAAGCCCTCCACAAAATCAAGGTCCTTCTCCCGACCCGCAATCAATTTCGCAATTGCCAAGTCATGCACCTCGAGACACCATCCCCGCACAGAGAGCGTATTCGGGTTTGAGATCACAATCAACCTGTCCTGCCACCCCTCCGGCAACACAGCAGTCTCAGGGTCAACACCATGGGCAAAATAGCCGTAGGCTCGCTCAAACGGCGACCCTTCACCAATCGATCCATCGATCAATTCAGCGCGTTCTGGATGATTCCGAGGAAACACATCAGCTTCCTTCGACACAAGAAATTCCGCAGGCGCGTCAGGGTACTGCCCAAGAATCGCCTGGCTTCCTATCACCACGATGTCTGAATCATCCGCGATGGTCGAGGCTGCAGGTATCAGATGCTCCAACTGCAGACGCGTCATAGATCTCCCACCGTTCTTTCGGACTCAGCACGCCAGCAAACGGACCGGCCTGCCGCATCGCCGTCATCTTCTCACTCTCTTCCACCATCACCACAAACAGCTCCTCCAGAGGCAGCTTCAACAGCTCCGCCCACGCATCAAGATAAGGCTGCGACCGGCCCGCCGTCGCCGACCAGCGCTGCAAATTATCATGAGCAATCGCGAGCAACTCAGGCGACTTGCGCAGCTTCTCAGCAATAGCCTGGTGCATCGCCAAGCTCCGCGCATCAATCCGCGCGTGTCCCTTCAGCTCGCTAGCTTCCTTCACTGGCACCATAAACGCAGTATCACATCCATTCCGATTTTCGAAACGTTCTAATAGATGCCTGCATCCAAATTGGCAGGTAGTACGAAAGGCCAAGAACATGAAAAACACAATTTTCACTGCAGTATTTGCAACCGTCCTGGCCACCACTCCTCTCTTTAGCGCAAGTCTACCGACCACGCAAACGGACGAGCAGCGGCTGGCTAACAAGATCCGTCATGAGCTCGTCACGCTCCCCTTCTACGGCGTATTCGACCAGATGAGTTATTCACTCAGCGGTCGAAAAGTTACCCTCTACGGGCAGGTTACCCGACCCGTTCTTGCAAGCTCTGCCGCTAACGTAGTTAAGGGCATTCCCGGCGTCGAAGAAGTCGTCAACAACATCGAGGTTCTTCCTCTATCGCCCAATGACGACCGGCTCCGCATTGCTCTCTACCGCACCATCTTCAGTCAGGCCTCTCTCGGCCGCTATACCCTGGGGGCCATCCCACCGGTACGCATCATCGTCAAGAATGGCGACGTCACCCTAAGCGGCGTAGTCATGAACGAGATGGACAAAAATATGGCCGGGCTCTTCGCCAACCAAGTGGCTGGTGTATTCAGCGTCACCAACCATCTGACGGTTGAAAAGTAAATCCTGGCATCCCGTAAGGGCTATGAGATCAGGTTTGTTTCCAACTCCTTGTTTACCCCAAGAGCCCGCGCTCTCCCTCCTGCGCGGGCTCCTTTTTCTGTTTGCATTTTCGGCTCCTGCGCAAACGCTTGTCCTCGGCATCGCTGGCGGCTGGGAACCCGCCGACGCCCCCTGGACCATCACCCGCCGTATCGCCACACACCTCGAATTCCAGAGCTTCCCGGACACCACCTTTGAGACCTTCGGCAACCACCACCTCGACCAGGCCAAAGAACGCATCACGCGACATCTGGATATCAACCACGATGGCGTTCTCGATCAGCAAGAGCGCACCCAGGCGCGCCTCGTTCTCTACGGCCAATCTTTAGGCGGCGCCGCCACCATCAACCTCTGCCGCTGGCTCAAGAAACAACAGATCCCCGTGCGGCTGAATGTCCAAATCGACAGCGTCGGCCTACGCGATGGCAAGGTCCCCTCGAATGTGAAGGAAGCCGCCAATCTTTACCAGCGCGATTTCGGCCCCATTCGCGGCCAATCCAAAATCAAACCGGAAGACCCAAAGCAAACTCGCATCCTTGGCAACTGGCGCTACCGCTACCCCCGCGATAAAGTTATCGACACCACCGAGTGGCCTCTTGGCCACCGCCTCATCGTCAACCCTCACCTCAAGATGGAATTCGACCCCGAAGTTTCGGCCAAAGTTGAAGAACTTATCGCCAACACACTGCGCAATTGGTAGAAGCCGATTAAACTAGCCAGATGGCCAATCCACTTCGCTATTTCTATGAAGCAAAACAAAAGGAAATGGCGGCCCAGATCTGGGACTTGGCAAGCAGCAAATCGACCTTTTATTCAACCATCTGCAGTATCAATCAAAAGCGCTTCTTAACCTCGGATGCGCGTCGCGTCCTCCACGCCAAAGATTGGTGCACATACTGGCGGCAGGATGGAGAACCTGAAAACAACGATGCGGTTAACCGGGAACTTGGTCACCCCAATGGATATTATTCCGGCGAATGTATTGCCGAGGTAGAACACTTCTACGTCGCCGCATTTATGGAAATTGCAATTGGTCCGGGGCTGACTCAAATTGGAGTCGTTGGCTGGGAGACTTTCGATATCACCTTAAAGCGTCCCCTGATGGAGGCGTATAAGGCCCATGACGATGGGCGCAACGTTTCCGAAGCATTCTTCGGCGGATTCCATGGCGGGCTACAGGCCTGGTTTAACTCAATCAAGTGGAATTACGGCCAGGTAGCTAGAGCCCAATCGGGCCTGGCCTTTGGTGCTGAAATTCTTGAGGGGAGGCCAATTCTGTTGCCCGTTGATCCAGCAGTGGCGCTCGCCGAGGCCACTGTCAAGCTTCGCGATGCCATCAACTTTATTGAGAAGGTTCGTTCAGAACCGCTTCCCACTAAACTCCCCTCCTTCGACAAAGCCCCCATCGGCACCTGCCCTATCCCCTACAAGCCTGCCACTCCCGACAAAGAATTCAAGCTGGATTACAACGACCCCAAACGCCGCTCCCTCTCGGCAGTATCAATGGCCGTTTATCAGACCTTTGACCTCTGGCCTCTCATCTGGTGGCACAATCCAAGCCTGGCAGCAAACCCCAATAAGCTGAAGCCCCTGACAGCAGTCCGCTATCGCGATCTCTCCACCTACACTCAAACCGAGATCAAGCTCGCAAAAGATACCGCCCCCACCTGGAAGAATTACGCGCTCTAGAATCTAAACCTGAGCCCGCTTCCAGCGCCCACTCCGAAACGCCAGAATCCCGCAAACCGCAATCATGCTTTCGGTCAGCGTCACAGCCAGAAACACGCCATTCGGCCCCATCTGCCCGGCCAGATAATGCGCCAGCGGCAACTGAAACACCCAATAGCAAAACACATTGATCACCGTCGGCGTAATCGTATCCCCAGCCCCGTTAAACGCCTGCACCAGCACCAGCCCGTACGCATAAAGCAAATAGCCATAAGAGATCAACCGCAGTGCATCCTTCCCCACAGCCACCACAGCTTCCTCCTGCGTAAAGATCCGAATCAGAAACTCTGAGAAGAAGATAAACACCAGACTCACCAGCCCCAAAAAGATCATGTTGTAGAAGCCGCACAACCACGCGGCCCGCTCGCTGCGCTCCGGCTTGCCAGCGCCCAGGTTCTGCCCCATCAGCGTCGCCGCCGCCCCACCCAGCCCCCAGCTCGGCAAGATCGTCACGATGATAATCCGGATCGCGATCGTATACCCGGCCGTTGCCACGCTACCAAACTGGGCCACAATCCGCGCCAGCATCAACCAGCTCGCCGTGCCGATCAGATATTGAAACATGCCGGGTAAACTCACCTTCAGCATCTCGCTCATAAGGTGCCAGTTGGGCCGCAGATGGAAGAGCCGCAGCGTTACCCGCTCGCCCGGTGTAAACAAACGATAGAACTGATAAGCCACACCCACCGTGCGTCCACACGTCGTGGCGACAGCACTTCCAGCCACACCCATCTCAGGAAAAGGTCCCCACCCAAAGATCAAACAAGGGTCCAATACAAGATTCACCACATTGGCAATCCACAACACGCGCATGGCAATCGCCGCATCCCCGGCACCCCGAAAAATTGCGTTGATCAAAAAGATCAACAGAATCGAATAGGTGCCCCCAAACATGATCGTGGTGTAGCCGAAACCACTCTCAACAATCGCCGTATCGGGAGTCATGAATCCCAACAAAGGCCGCGCATAAATCGACGCTGGCACCCCAATCAACACACTAGCTGCAATCCCGATCAAGACCGCCTGGCCAGCAGCAGCACTAGCCCCTTCAGCGTCCTTCTCCCCAATGCGACGCGCCACAAAAGCAGTAGCCCCCGCGCAAAGCCCCATCGCCACCGCAAACACAATCGTCTCCATCGCCTCTGTCAAGCCCACAGTTGCGACGGCGGCCGGGCCCAGCCCGGCCACCCAAAATACGTTCACAATGGCGAACAAGCTTTCCATCGAAAGCTCCAGCACCATCGGAATCGCAAGCAATGCAATTGCCCGCTTTAAACTACCCTCTGTGAAGTCCTGATGGCTACCCCGCAGGGCTTCTTTGAGGGTTTCTATCAACGCTGATTGGCCTTGAGGATTTTCTTGCGCAGACGGATGGACTTCGGCGTGATCTCGACAAACTCGTCGATTTCGATGAATTCAATCGCCAGCTCAAGCGTCATTGCACGAGGCGGAACCAGACGAATCGCATCGTCAGCAGAGGAGCTGCGCATGTTCGTCAGCTTCTTTTCGCGCACGATGTTTACCGTGAGGTCAGAGTCACGCGAGTTCTCACCCACGATCATGCCTTCGTAAACTTCCGTCGCCGGGGTCACGAAAATTTCGCCGCGCTCCTGCAAGCCATTGATCGCAAACGCAGTGGTTACACCAGCGCGGTCGGAGATCATAACGCCGGTGGGACGCATCGGGATCGCACCCTGCCAGTCCATGTAGCCGTTGAACAACGAGTTCATGATGGCCGTACCACGGGTCTCGGTGAGCATTTCGTTGCGGATACCAATCAAGCCGCGCGAAGGAACCTGGAATTCAAGCCGAACGCGGCCCGAACCATG
>CANGVB010000325.1 GCA_947456995.1 Bryobacteraceae bacterium
CGGTGCCGGGGGATTCCGTCGAAGCGTCCGGCCATTGCGAGGATCGTCTTGTAAGGCTCTTCGTGCACCGGCAAGTGTGCGCACTCGGGATTGGTCTGCACTGCCATTGCCGCATCGCCTGAGAAGTGCGGGATGTGTTCGGTAAAGCGCCGCACCTCACGTTCTGGAATCCCGTAGACTTTCGCGATATCCCCAATCGCCGCCCGGCCCTGAAACGTGTTGTAGGCCCCGATCATTGCTACATGTTCTTCGCCATACTTCTCGAAGACATATCGGACGACCTCCTCGCGTTTATCCCAGGGAAGGTCGAGATCAATGTCGGCCAGCTTCTGAAACTGCATCCGCTCGCGGTTCAGGAATCGCTCAAAGCAGAGGTTGAAGCGGAAGGGGCAAATGTTCCCGATCCCGAGTGTGTAGCAAACCAGACTGCCCGCTGCTGAGCCCCGGGCCAGAGTGGCAATGCCGCGCCCATTGGCCCAGCGGACGATGTCGGCAAAGATCAAAAAGTACTCGGCGTAGCCGACATCGCCGATCACGCTTAGCTCCCGGTCTAGCCGCTCCATGCCGCCCTCGGGCAACTGATCTCCGTAGCGAACGCGCATGCCCTCTACCGACATTGCCCGCAGCTCTTCCATGGCCGGCCGCGCACTTTCATAGCTGGGAAAGCGGATATCTCCCAGCTCAAAATCAAAGCGGCATCGCTCGGCTACTGCCCAGGTGTTTTCGATTGCCTGCTTGAGTTCTCCCATCTCCGCCATCACTTCAGATAGGGCAGGGAAGTGATAGTTTCCAGTGGACTTCTTTAGTGGATGTTCCTGGCCCATCATGGTTAAAGTGCGCATGCTGGCCAGTACTTCCCAGCGCAGGGCCTCTTCGGGATCGCGCATGCCGTAATGGACGTCATTGGCCACCACGGTAGGCACTTTGAGCCGCCGGGCTGCATTGAGCAATACGCGAGATTTGCGTCGTTCTGCCTCGTTTCCGAAGCTCAAGCCGAACAAGAGGTTTCGCCCGTAAATCTCTCGATACAAATCACAATTTGGATCTGCGTCTACTCCAGCAATGCAGATGAGTCCTCGAGCATGTCTTGCCAGGTCCTCTGGGCCCAGGCCCTCTTCATCCTGAAACCGGGTATGCTTTTTTGCTCGCACGCTGAGCAGCCGGCAGAGATTGCGGTAGCCTTCGGCGCTCTCGACCAACAGCGTCAAGCGGGTGCGGTTTGCCAGGGTTACTTCGCAGCCAATCACCGGGTGAATTCCTGCCGTGCGGGCCGCTTTGTAGAACAAGACCGCCCCTCCGAGCGTGTCGGTATCGGTGAGCGCAACCGCTGGCATATTGCAGGCCACTGCTCGCGCAACCAAGGCCTCCGGCGAGAGTGTACTATCCAAAAGCGAGTAAAACGAGTGATTCCGCAAAGCTACAAACGGCATACTGTTGTTGTAGCAAATTCGCCTTTTCTTCGCCATAGATTTATGTCTCTAAATTCACTTTGAAGTGGCTATCGAATCCCTCATGATGGATGAACGATGGAAGAGCTCTACCATTCTGCGATCTTGACTTTGGAGTATCTGTTTCTGCTCCGCTACAACCTGATTCTGCTGGGTGCATTTTGGGTTTTGATCTGGGGAAGCCGCCCTGCACGATTTCTCGATCCGATGTTTGGCGGCATGTTTGAACTCAGCCCCAAGCGTGCCGGCGCTGTGGCTGCGGCAGGCTCGATGGTGGCCTGCTTTCTGATTCTCACCTCCAACATGGTGCTGCGGTACGCTCCCAGGCGCTTTGAGATTGAGCCGATTCCTGGTTGGACTATCTACGTAATCGTTGCCATTGCCATTGCCGGAGTTGTGGCTCTATCGCTTCGTCTGATTCGTGAAGCGATCTATCCGGCGAAGACGATTCTGCCTGTCTGGACCGGTGTTTTGCTTGGCCCGGTGCTGGGAGTGCTTGGGGTTGGCTTCCGGGATTCCATTCCGATCCATGCTTTGCTGACGCGTGCCTTTGCGCTGTCTCCTGAGGGTTTTCTTAGCGAAGGGGGCCAGCCGGTTCTGGAGCATGTTGTCCTCTTCTATGTGGCTGTCTTCTACGTTCTGGCTTATCTGGCGGTGGGGTATTGGACAGGCTGCCGGATTCGCTCAGGTGGCACACTTCCGATTCCTGCACTCGGTTGGGTGCTGGCGATTTTGCTGCTTGGCGTGCTCGTACTGAACGCCGTGAGCTTTTACTTCGACAAGTTCCATATCGCTGTTTTGCCTGCTGTGGCGATCCTCACTGTTGTTTGGTTTCGGACGCTTGGGGGCCGTATTGTGGAGCACCACACTTACCGCGCCTATCGCATCCCGCCGGATCGCCTTAACCTGACCCGACCCACACCTTCCGATCTGCTTTTGCGATCGGGAGGTAAGGCGATCCTGGTTTGTGCGAGCGGAGGAGGTATTCATGCTGCCGCCTGGGCTGCGGCTCTGCTGGGTGAGATTTCCAAGCGTGCACCTGAGTTCTCCAAACACCTGGTTCTCACCAGCAGTGTGTCGGGCGGCAGTGTTGGTTGTCTGTACTACATTGCCGGGCTTCGGGCCAAAACGGCTCCTACGGCCGAGCGCCTTTTTGAGGTGGCCAGTGCGTCTTCGCTCGATTACGTCTCCTGGGGTTTTGGCTTTCGCGACCTGCTGCGCTTTGTGCTGCCTGTTGGGCGCATCTTTCATTGGGGAAACCGAGCCTGGGCTCTTGAAAAAGCCTGGCGACGTTATGCGGATTTTCCTGTCGAAGCCAAACTGAGCGAACTCTCCCAGGATGTGGTTAGCGGGAAGATCCCTGGTTCGATCTTTAACTCGACTCTGGTTGAAACCGGCGACCGCTTTGCCATCTCCACAGTCGACCTTGTGAAGCGCTCGAAAGATCAGGAATTGCGCCGCGAGTTTTCTCATCTCTATCCGGGGCTGGAAATCCCCGGCACGACCGCTGCGGCGCTCAGTGCTGCCTTTCCTGTCGTTTCGCCTTCTTCGCACATCTGGGTCCACCCGGACGAGAATGCTTCACCCAGCCCGGAAAAACGTTACCACCTAACCGACGGTGGTTTCTATGACAACTACGGCATTGTGAGTGCGATCGAGTTTCTCAACCGTGGCCGTCATGAACTGGCGGCTATCGAAGAAGCAATGCCGGAAATTCTCATCCTTCGCATACAAGGTGCAGAAGAAGAGCCGAGTCCTGCGGGGAAGGATTCGATCCTCTTCCAGCTCTCGGCACCTCTCAAAGCCCTGCTGGCCATGCGCTCGACTTCACAGGCCGTTCGCAATGACGTGGAGCTTGGGCTGCTTCGTGCGGTGCTGGGCGAGAGCCAGCAGGCTGGCAACCCTCGCCTGACTTGCCTTGACTTCACTTATCCATATCCCAATGCTCCACTCACCTGGCATCTGACGGCTGCACAGAAGCAGGAGATTCTTACAGCTTTGACGCAGGAGACGATTGAAGAAAACCTGAAGCGAGTGGAAGATTTTCTCCGGCCCACTCAACCCCGGAGTTGCGATACCATGCACTCCACTGCATGAGTCTTCAACTTCACATCATCGACTGGGTTGTCCTGATCGGCTACCTCGTCATTGTCGCCGCTATCGGCATCATTGCCGGGCGTTACGTCCGGGGCACAGAGAGCTACTTTCTTGGGAATCGCGGATTCAATCGCTGGCTGATGATCGGCCAGAGTTTTGGCATTGGCACTCACGCTGAAATGCCTGTGTCGCTTGCTGGTGCCGTTTACACTAGCGGCTTTTCGGGCATCTGGTTTCAGTGGAAGAATCTTTTCGCAACGCCCTTTTACTGGCTGATTGCGCCACTCTTTCGCCGGATGCGCCGCACCACCATTGGTGAAGTGGTCGAAGACCGTTACGGCCCCTGGATGGGCGTTATCTACACGGCCTTTGCTCTCATCTACTTCACGATCAACATGGCTTCGATGCTAAAGGGCGCGGGCAAGGTGATCAGCCAGGCTACTGGTGGCGCGGTCTCTCCCAATTCGATCGTGCTGGCGATGACGATCATCTTTCTGCTCTACAGCTTTATAGGCGGCCTGCTGGCCAGCGCCTGGACAGACTTCTTTCAGGGCTTTCTGATCATTGCCCTCTCTTTCATGCTGATCCCTCTGGGCTGGGGGCAGGTGGGTGGGCTTAGCGGTATGAAACAGACGCTCGCCCCGCATTTCTTTTCTCTGGCTACGCCGGACGGCATTGGTGTCTGGTTTATTTTTCTACTGACTTTGAACGGGTTGATCGGGATCATCTCTCAGCCCCACCAGCTTGCCGCTGTAGGCACTGGTAAAGACGAACGCGCCTGCCGTAATGGCATGTTTCATGGCAACTTCGTCAAGCGGATCTGCACGATCGGGTGGGCTCTGGTGGGCCTCATGATTGCTGCGCTTGCCGCGAATCCTAACTCAGGATTCGGCCGTCTGGAAGACCCCGAAGACGCTTTTGGTCTGGCCTGCCGCCACCTGCTTTTCCCCGGTGGCCTGGGCCTGATGCTTGCGAGTATCCTTGCGGCGAACATGAGCACCTGCTCTGCCTTTATGGTGGATTCCGGGGCACTGTTTACCAAGAACCTGTATCAACGTTTCTTCCGGCTTGAAGCCTCTGACACACACTACCTCTGGGCTGGCCGCATCAGCGGGCTTGTTCTCTCCAGCCTTGGGATTTTGTATGCGCTGTTTCTTGTGGATCGTGTGCTCTACTCGTTTCTGCTTACGGAAACGATGGCGACCTACATGGGCATCAGCATCTTTGGGGGCATTCTCTGGCGAAGGGCGAATCGTTGGGGGGCTGCGGCGAGCCTGATTGTGCCGCTTGTTGTGAACTTTGCTTTGATGGCCTCGAGTGGCCAGCGTCTTGATCATTGGGACCCGAACGCCTTTGCTATCTCCCTTGTCACGGGCATTGCTGCGCTGATCATCGTCAGCTACGCCACAAGCCCAGAACCCGCAACTACACTGGATCCTTTCTTCGCCCGCTTTGCCGAGCCGGTTGAAGGCACTGCCGCGCCTGGAACCCGTCTGCTTCTTGCAGACCTTGCTACGGGTCTTAAGAAGGGAGCTTCCTACAAGGAAGACGTGAATGGCTTTCTGATCGGCTGGGCTCTTGTGGCTGCCCTTGTTGGTGCCACCTGGCTCTGGCTCAGAACCTGATCGCGTGAAGTTTTCCGGTTGCCATATCAATTAGAACCAG
>CANGVB010000326.1 GCA_947456995.1 Bryobacteraceae bacterium
TATGACCCTGCCACCAAGCAGATTGTAGAGAAGTTCAGCGTGGGCAAGGGCAAGAACGTTGAGCCGCAACATGTCGTGCCCTCGTGGGACATGACGCGGATCTTTGCCACCAACGACTTGAACAATACCCTGGCAGAGATCGACCCGATGACCGGCAAATTGATGACGATCCACAACGTTGCCGACCCTTACAACATGTATTACACGCCGGATGGCAAGTACATGGTGGTGATGGCCGAACGGTTGCGGCGTATCGACCTGCGCGACCCGCAAACGCTGAAGCTGGTGAAGTCGATCAAGGTGCCTTGCAAGGGCGTAAATCATGCCGACTATTCCGGTGACGGCAAGTACCTGATTGCCTCCTGTGAGTTCTCAGCCGAGATCCTCAAGATCGATATGGTGAATTTCGTTGTGCTCGGCAGCATTGCTTTGCCCACGGGCGCGATGCCGCAAGATACGCGTGTGGGCCCGGACGGCAAGACCTTTTATGTCGCCGACATGATGAGCCACGGGATGCATGTGATCGACGGAGACAGCTTCAAGAAGACGGAATTCATCGCGACAGGCAAGGGTTGCCACGGGCTCTATCCCAGCCGCGATACCAAGCAGCTCTACATCACCAATCGCGGTGAAGGCACGATCTCGGTAATGGACTTTGCCACGCGCAAGCTGGTTGGACTGTGGAAGATTCCCGGTGGTGGTTCACCCGACATGGGTGGTGTATCGGCTGACGGGAAGATGTTCTGGGTTTCTGGCCGTTACCACCACGAGATCTATGGCTTTGATACGACCACGGGTCAGTTAACAGACCGGGTGAAGGTAGGACGTGGCCCCCACGGGCTTTGCATCTTCCCTCAGCCCGGCCGCTATTCGCTGGGACATACCGGGAACTACCGGTAACGCTTAATCCCAGTCGTCGGTGTCGCGCATGGCTTTGTGGATCACCTTCAAACGCTTCTTCTCTTTGAGCGCGGCCACCTGATCTACCTGGCGTTCTGCGTGCGCGGCTTCTTTCTTTAACTTGTGAAAAGCCTCGATGCGGGCCGGATCGATGTTTCCAACCACAGCGCAGCCTTTTTCGTGCTCGTGGTTGCAGTTGCGAAAACGGCAGCGCCTGGCGGCCTCTTCGACATCATCGAATACGTCCGGGACACTTTCGACGCCGCTCACCAGTTGCAGTTCCCTAATACCGGGCAGATCCATTAGCAGCCAACCCTGCGGCAGCAGAAAAAGCTCTCGCGATGAAGTGGTGTGCATACCGCGGCTATCGTGCTCTCGCACCTCCTGGGTGGCCTGCCGGTCCACTCCCATCAGACGGTTGAGCATCGTGGATTTGCCGACGCCGGAAGAACCGGCCAGAGCGGCAGTTTCGCCCACGCTGACAAAGTCTTCCAGTTCGCTCACTCCCCATCCGGATTGTGCGCTCATGACAACTACGGGGCAACCACCAGCGAGTTCTTTGGCCTGTCGCAAGAGGTCGGAGGGGTCGTCGACAAGGTCCGCCTTATTGAGGATCAACACTGGTCTGACTCCGCCTTCCTGGGCGAGTAGAAGATACCTTTCGATACGACGGGGGTTGAAGTCGTGGTCGAGGCCGGCTACTACAAAAAGGACATCGAGGTTTGCTGCGAGAACCTGTTCTGTCCTTGCTTTGCCAGGTTGCTTGCGGATGATGGCCGTTTCACGTTCGAGCACGGCTTCGATAGATCCGCCGGGGCGGAGCGCAACCCAGTCGCCGGTTGTCGGCCAAAGGCCAACGGTCTGCCGGATGCGGCCGCTGGGTGCGGCCTCGATTTCGCCATCTTCCGTCCAGACAACAAAACGTTCGCGATGCGTGAGGGCCACACGGCCTGCTATGCAATCGGGAAAGGAGGGTAGCTGTTGCGCGAAGGATTCACGCCAGCCTATTGAAATAAGATTCATTTGAGTTTGCCTATTCGCGTGATGATCCTCACGCGCGGGGTCTACCTGCGTCGGGGTGCCAAGCTAGCGGTTGAAAATAGGCAATATCAGGCAGAGGCGAAACTTACCCCAAAATTAGCACAAGTCCGGCCCATATAATAGGGGAATGGCATCGCTGGTCGCCATCCAAGGCACAACTCCAAAGCTCGACCCCATTCTGCTGGCTTCGAAAGAAGAACGTCTGATCGGGTTACTTCGCGATATGAAGCGAGTATTGATTGCTTATTCGGGCGGCACCGATTCGGCTTATCTGGCCTGGGCTGCCAAACAGGCTCTCGGCAATGAAGCCATCGCAATTACAGCCGATTCTCCGTCCATCCCGGAATCCCATAAAAGGGATGCCGTGGATTTTGCCAAAGGGCATGGAATCCTTCACGAGATGATTCCGACCAATGAGTTTGAAAACCCGGCCTACGTTGCCAACAATCCGGATCGCTGCTTCCATTGCAAAGATGAATTGTTCCGGGTGATGGACCAGATTGCTTCTGATCGTGGATTTGAACACATCGTCTACGGCGTGAATGTGGACGACCTTGGGGACTATCGCCCCGGGCAGAGTGCGGCAAAAATCCATCAGGTGAAAGCGCCTCTGGTGGATGCTGGCTTGTCGAAGGCAGAGATTCGGGATTTGTCCTTGAGGGCGGGTCTCGAGACGTGGGACCGTCCGGCGGCGGCATGCCTTTCCTCTCGCATTCCCTACGGGACGGAGGTGACGCCTGAGAGGATTCGCGTAGTGGAAGAGGGTGAAGAAGCACTGAAGGCGATGGGCTTCCGGCAGTTCCGCGTCCGGTACCACGACAATCTGGTTCGAATTGAGATTTCGCCGGAGGAACTGGCAAAAGCTCTCAATCTAGGGTTTGCAGCGCAGGTGACTTCGATCTTTAAGGGGCTTGGTTTTCATTACGTTACCCTCGATCTCGAAGGCTACCGGCAGGGGTCCTTGAACTCGGTGCTGATGGACAAAGCTAAGGTTGGTTCTGAGTTGCACTAGGGATTTCACCTAATTCCATCCGAACTTGGGTACCGTTACTCTCGAGTCACGAAGCTTAGGTTTCGTAAATTGGAGAGGAAAATAAAACAATGAACAAACTCAAGAACCTGGTGTGGAATCTGCGCATTATCAAGGACACCAAAGGTCAGGACCTGATCGAATACGCTCTGATGGCCGGTTTTGTCGCCGTCGCAGCTGGCGCAATTATGCCCGGTGTGTCTACCAGCATCAGCACCATCTTTACCAAAGTTGCCAGCGTCACTTCAGAAGCTGCTTCCTAACACAAGTATCAATTTTCAGCGAAAGGCCCATCCCAAAAGGATGGGCCTTTTTGCGTTGAGCTAAGGATCTGGAGATAAGGAAAATGCTGGGGCTTGGCTTAGGATTTCCCAAGCCTCCCAGTACTTGAAACGTGACAGGAAAAGGAAGATCGGAATTCTTTTTTGGTTCGCAAGAAAATCCTGAGTTCCCCTAGCCAGGAAAAGAATCGCGATACCTTGTTTATTATCAACAACTTGAATCTTTCAACCCACCAGCTGGAGATTTCAGGCGTCGACACCTTAGGAGTGAAATTGGTCAAATTCTAGGTGTGATCTAAGGGGATTGACTGATTCTAGACAAACTCAAGTACCGTTACTCTTATCAATGTAGAGCCAAGGCACTGCAAATTGAAGAGGAGAGAAAAACAATGAACAAGCTCAAGAATCTGGTGTGGAACCTCCGCATCGTCAAGGACACCAAGGGTCAGGACCTGATCGAATACGCGTTGATGGCCGGCTTCGTAGCCGTAGCCGCCGGCGCCATCATGCCTGGTGTCTCAACCAGCATCAGCACGATCTTCACGAAGGTCGCCAGCGTAACCTCAGCAGCTGCTTCCTAGTCTGTCTGAACAAACCGTTAGTCGAAAGAGGCCGAGCCCAGTGCTCGGCCTCTTTCTGTTTATACGGTACCAGTAGGACTTTGTGTGTTCAAATGCCAACTTCTTCGCATAGACAGCAGGTGGTAATGATGGATACTCTTGCATCAAGAATCGTCCCATTCAATGAATACACTAGTTGGCTTCTTTCAATCGAGTCAGTTTGTGCAATTTGCATACCTGCAGGCGCTTGACCTGCTGAGCACTGCAGCATTCCTATCGCATGGGGTAGGTGAGGCAAACCCAGTCGTCCGCTGGTCTATGAGCATGGCTCCAAACCCCGTTAGCGGTTTACTTGCAGTGAAGTTGCTGGCTCTCCTTTTTGCCGTTTACTGCATCAAGAGCCAAAGACTAGTGCTGCTGTCGAAAGTGAATATTTTCTACGCAGTGCTAATTGTGTGGAATATGGTGTGCCTGGTGATGGCAAGCCAAAACTAATACTTTCGCAAGACAGCCAGGACACGGCCCTGCACACTGACAATGTGCTGAGGCACCATGATGGGCTCCATCGTGGAATTGGCGGGCTGAAGACGAATCATCTCACCGGGTTCACGGTAAAAGCGTTTGAGGGTAGTCTCCATACCATCTACCAGGGCAACCACAATATCGCCATTGCGCACGGATTGAACCTTCTCAACCAGCACAAAATCTCCACTGCAGATATGATCTTCGATCATCGAGTCGCCCCGTACCTGTAGCGCGTAGGTAGATTCGTCGCCCATGAAATCTTTGAAGGCCAAGGTTTCCTGATTGGCAACGCTCTCAACGGGCATGCCGGCAGCAATACGGCCAAGTAGCGGCACTTCAAGATCGGGCATTGTGGGCGTACCGGAATAGCTGCGACGTTCATCCAGATATTTAGCGGCGATCTCGAGCGAGCGGCTCTGGTTGAATCCGCGCTTTAGATAGCCTTTGGTTTCCAGCGAGTGGATATGCTTGTGAACCGTCGCAAGGGAAGTGAGATCCATTCCAGATGCAATCTCTTCGTAGCTCGGAGAATAGCCGTGCTTCTCGATGAAGGTTGCCAGAAAATCCAGAAGATCTTTTTGACGACGTGTCAGTGCCATACTTGCATTTTAGGCGAAGAAAGATCGAATTTCAAGCGAAAGTTTCGCTTTTAGTTCGCCGAATTGCGACCTAGCCTTCACCGATATTGAGGTCGGCCACGAGTTTTGATAATGAATCCTTCATCCTCGTTGTAGCCTAGTAATTGCAAAACATGACCCGTCGCTCTGCCCTGGTGGCCATGGCCGCCACTCCCGCCCTTGCTCAGAATTCCGAGCAGGAACTTCTCAAGACAATTGCCGCCAATCACGACAAGGGCGTCGA
>CANGVB010000327.1 GCA_947456995.1 Bryobacteraceae bacterium
CTGCGAAACAAGACATGGAGCACGGTTGATATGGATAACTCAAGGGAACAAAATGCGGTGACGAAGTGGGAGTGGGTACCATCAAATCCAGTCCTCTTACCCAAAAAGCTCCAGATCATTCCGCCCCCGCCCCCGCCACGCCCGCGCCGGCTCTTGGTTGGCCTGCTGATGTTGGTACTTGCCCTTGGCTCTTCTGCAATCTACCTCCTCTGGTCCTCAATGCAGCAAGAGCGTGATGCTCGCCAACAGGCTCTTGAGCGCCAACAGGCTTGGGAGTTGGAATGGCGAGCTCAACAACAGCGACAAGCCAGGGCCATGGAATCTTTGATGCAACAAATCGAAATTGCTACTGCGCAGCCCACGTTGCCCTCCGAAAGCGCGCTACCGCAGCAATCCGAAGCCCAAAAAACACCACCATCCCGCCCTATATCTCAGCAATCCGAAGCCCAAAAAACACTTCCATCTCGCCCAATACCTCAGCAATCCGCACCAGTAGTTGAACCTCCCTCCTCCCTGCCTGTAGATCTGCCGAAACCTTTGGAATCTGTACAGGAGGGTAAAAGCAAAGAGCGCGTCAAAATGGAACTGAGTCCTGATGTCGAATCGCTTCCGCAGGACGGGAAACCGAAGCGCAAAGGCGGGCTCGCGAAGTTCCTGACCAGTTCCATCTTTGTCGACAGTGCCGTTTTGACTACTTCTCTTTTGGTGCCACCTTCGATTCCCCTAACCTTGGCCCAATCGCGTCTCGGGCGTCGCCTGACTGGCCGGGTTCTAAAGAAAGCGAAAGCAGAGAAGACGCTCACAGGCAAAGTTGTTCGCGATGTCGGAGATATGCCCATTACCCAAAGGCGCAGTAGATAAAGTCACTCTTGGCGCGGGTATTCGAAAACTCGCAATGCACCAGACCCCGGAAGACATTGCCGATCTTCAGACGAAAAATACCACCCGATCAGCGACTCATATCTTGGTCTTGCATGGCTTCTTGCCGCATGCAGCGAATATGCCCCAAAGAGCATGCGCCTGCACCACACAACCAATAGCCGGCAGGCAAAGCAAGTTTTTGCGTTTCTGTATCCAGTCGTTTGCCAATCGCAAGCTCCTTCGTTTCGCTCCCTTGGCACCGCCTCACCGATAAGTGAAGAGTCGACATCATCTAAGCCCAATATCCTTCTGATCATGACCGATGACGCTGGGTATGCCGACACCGGCAGCTATGGTACAGGTGAAATTCGCACACCAAATATCGACAGGCTGGCTCGGGATGGCGTCAAGCTCACGAATTTTGATGCAAACGGCATGCCGTGCACTCCAACACGCGCCAGCCTTATTTCGGTGCGCTATCAGCAGCGTTACGGAATCGAGTTCGTTTTGCCCGCCCCAGGCATTCCAGGTTCTGATGGCGGCCTGAAGCCCACGAGTCATTCGCTGC
This sequence comes from Bryobacteraceae bacterium, assembly GCA_947456995.1. GTDB lineage: Bacteria > Acidobacteriota > Terriglobia > Bryobacterales > Bryobacteraceae > Bryobacter. The sequence goes on from CANGVB010000327.1 coordinate 1,430, forward strand.
CTCTGCTGTTGAAGCAAAAGGGCTATGCGACAGCTCTCGTTGGCAAGTAGCATCTCGGTTACCAACGCGAGTTTTCTCCACTCGCCCACGGATTCGATTTTTTCTTTGGCGACAAGAGCGCCGCCATTGACTATCATTCGCATCACACAACGCGTCCCAGCGAAGGCGCTTACGCTAGCTCTCCGCCTGGGAAGGTGGGATTCGGGTGCCCGCACTGATCCGCTGGTCGGCTTGACGGTATCAATCTTTTCCCGATTCTTGAAAAGAAGGCAAAGGCCGTGGATCCTACGCTGTACTGGCGTACTGGCGGGCCGATTCCTGTAAACATGAATCAAAAGGCTATTGGAAGCGGCGAATGGAAATTGCTAATAGATGGCGCGGTAACCAGGATCCTTTTGTTCAACGTTCAGACAGACCCGGGAGAGCGTGAGGATTGGTATGGCCGCCGTCCCGATCTGGTGGAGCGCTTGCGGAAGCAATTGAGCGATTGGGAGCGGGAAGTGGACTCTGATGCAAAAGCAGCAAGAGCTACCGCGCCTTGATGGCTGGCTTGATTAGAACTGGATGTTGAGCTTTTGCTCGTTGAGGAGCTGTGCGTTGAGGCCAGTGATTTTTGCGAGGCCTTCAAAGGTCTTGATGGGGCCGTTGTCGGTGCGGGGACAGGGCTGATGAGATAAATGAGACGAGTTCTTGCGGTTTGCAATACAGAGAAAACAGCAATATTTAGCCTAAGACCTCGAAAACTCCGTCCGATAAGCACGATGTATGAACGGAATGCCGGGCCAAGTGCGATGATCCTTTTGCTGAGTCACGAGAGCCCTGAGCGAGATGAGGCGGCTCGTACTCTGAGGCGAAGCGGCTATGAGGTGATGGAGGCGGCGACGGCAGAAGAGGCATTGGGGTTGCTTCGACCCGACTCTAAAGGCGATGTTGGCCAGAGGGAGCTTGATGATTTGTCTCGCATTTCGCGGGACATACTGGAGCGAAGGCGGGTAGATGAGGCGCTGCAGCGAAGTCAGGAGCGACTCTATCTGGCTACTGCTTCTGCGCGGATCGGAATCTGGGATTGGGACGTAGCTGCGAACGAGTTGAAGTGGGACGACCGGATGTACGAGCTTTATGGGATTCGTGCGGAAGACTTCGGCGGAGCATATGATGCATGGCGATCTGGTTTGCATCCGGAAGACCGGGTGACGGGGGAAGCCGCAATTCAGCTTGCGCTGAAAGGGGAAAAGGACTTTCACATCGAATTTCGGGTAGTGTGGCCCAGCGGCGAAATACGCGACATTGAGGCTCATGCGCTGGTACTGCGCGATGGCACGGGCCAGCCGACAAGAATGATTGGCGCCAATTGGGATGTTACGGATCGCAAACGAGACCAGATCGCGTTGGTAGAAGCCAAGGAGGCTGCAGAAGCAGCTAACCGTGCCAAGAGCGATTTTCTGTCGTCGATGAGCCACGAAATTCGAACTCCGATGAACGGCATCCTCGGCATGACTGGCCTGCTGCTGGCTACGACGCTGCAGCCGGAGCAAAAAAACTATGCCGAAACCGTTCGGAATTCTGCTGAAGCGCTGCTTGGGATCCTAAACGACATTCTCGATTTCTCGAAGGTGGACGCGGGCAAACTCGAGTTGGAAGTGATTCCGTTCGATTTGCACGAGGCTTTGGAGGAGGTGTTGGATTTGATGGCGGTGAAAGCGCGTGAGAAGCAGCTTGAGCTGATGCTTCACTATGGGCAGGAGGCGCCGCGCGGGTTTCTGGGCGACCCCGGGCGTATTCGCCAGGTAGTGCTGAACCTGGTAGCCAACGCTATCAAATTCACTGATAGCGGTTACGTCCTGGTAGAGGTGGAGCATAAGGACAGCCCCGAGGGTGAAGTGCAGATGCGAGTGGCCGTCACCGATACAGGGATCGGGATACCGGTGGAAAAACAGTCTTCGCTGTTTCAGCGCTTTCAGCAATTGGACTCGTCGACTTCACGCCGATATGGTGGAACGGGGCTTGGATTGGCGATCTGCGACGAATTGCTCAAGATGATGGGCGGCAACCTGGGCCTGGTGAGCGCGGAATCAGAGGGCTCGACATTCTTTTTTGAGATTTCCCTGCCGCTCCAAGAGAGCTCCGTCGCGTCAACGAAGAATGAACTTAGCGGCTTGCGGGTGCTGGTGGTTGACGATCACGATCTTTGCCGCAAGGTGACAACTGAAATGTGCACGCGCTGGGGTATGGTGGTGGACCAAGCGCGTTCTGAAGCAGAGGCACTGCAATTTGCGGCGCTTGCCCATGAAAATGGCGATTCTTACCGGCTGATCTGTCTCCAGCATCGAAGGGGCGGCATAGATGGGTTAGCGACTGCGGCCCGGCTGCATGAGGCCAAGGGCCGGGACTGTCCCCCCATTGTTCTGATTACTGGAATTGAAGAAGATAATTCACAAGAAAAACTGCACGAAGCGCCGATTGATGTCCGGCTGATGAAGCCGGTTCGCGAATCGACGCTGCTGGCTACATTTCAAGGAATACTGCTGGCGGGCCAGCCAGGCGGGGAGGCCGATTTGGACGACCGGCCATTGGTGACCGAAGGCTGGGCAGGCAGATTCCGTGGTCGCAGAATTCTGCTGGTGGAAGACAATGTTGTGAATCAGATGGTGGCCGCCGGGCAACTGGCCGAGTCTGGTTGTGTTGTCGATGTTGCCTTTAATGGGCAGGAAGGCTGCGCTATGGCTAGCGCCCTCCCTTACGACCTTATCCTGATGGATTGCCAAATGCCGGTAATGGACGGATTCTCCGCGGCGCGGGAGATCCGGTCTAATCAAAAATCGACGAGCGGAACACCGATCATCGCGCTTACCGCTGGAGCCATGGAAGAGGAAAGGCAGAAGTGCATGGAAGCAGGTATGAATGCTTTTCTCACGAAGCCGGTTCGATCTGAGGATCTGCACCAGATGCTGGCGCAGTTTCTGCCCAAGGTTCTTGGACTTTAGGGGCAGCCGGCATCCCTTGTGACGCTGGATGGTGAGTTAGAACTGGATGTTGTTTTTCTGTTCGGTGAGGAGTTTGGGATTGAGGCTGGGGATTTTGGCGAGGTCTTCGAAGGTTTTGATGGGGCCGTTGTCTGCGCGGTGTTTGATGAGGGCTTCGGCTTCGGCGGGTTTGAAGGAGAGGCCGGCTTCGATTTGTTTGGCGGTGGCGGTGTTGATGTTGACGGGCTTGCCGAAGTAGCGGGTGAGGTAGCTGATAACGGATTCGACTTCTTCTTCGGTGCCTTCGGCTCCCCGGGAGACCATGTCATCTACGGTTGAGGCCCAGAATTTTTTAGAAAATCGGACCTTAACTACTCGTTCGATGGCGTGGCAGTTGGAACACATCTTGACGAAGGTTTCTTTCTCTTTTGCTTCAGGAAGGTTTTCCTGGGCAGAGAGGGTGAGGGCGAAGATTGTCAGCAGCAGGGTACGCACAGCTTTATTTTGTCACTGATTGAGGTTTGGATAGAATGAGCGTGCGTCCTATGAAGCTCTCCTTGTCTTTTCTCGTTTTTGGTTGTGCGTTGTCTGCCCAGGTGCTGTCGAAGGAGTGGCCTACGTATGGTCATGATTCCGGGGCGATGCGTTTTTCTCCGTTGACGGAAATGACTCCGGCCAATGTCGGGAAACTGAAGCAGGCGTGGGTTTATCACATGAAGCCTGCGGGGGTGAACGCGATTGGGCCGAGGTCGGGCGATGTTGAGGGTGCTGCGAGGCCGCGGGTGGGCGGGTTTGGGCCC
>CANGVB010000328.1 GCA_947456995.1 Bryobacteraceae bacterium
AGTTCGGCTTGTTCTCCGTAGTGTTTGTCATAGAGGAGATGGAGCTGGTAGAAGGTGGGGCCTGATACCTGCCAATGGTGCTTCTTGTAGAGATCGCGGAGGGTCATGGTGTCGGCGAGGATTTCGTTGAGACTGATGGAACCCGCCAGGCGGACTTTGTTGTCGAGCGAGATGGGGCGACTGGCAACTGAGCCGAAGCTTTGGAGCTCGGTGGCGCTTGCGGTGAGTTGCAACTCCGAGGCTGCAATCTGATTTGAGGTTTTCATACCAGTTGAGAGAGCATTCGTGAGGCCAACTGCGGGTGATTGAAGGAGAAAGGAATCGCAGGTTTGGGTGATGACGGAACTTGGTCAGTTGACCGTGATTGGTCAGGGAATGTGAGTCTGAAAGTGTTGATCTGGCCTAAAGATAAGTTGGCCCAATTCTTGCTGGAAAAGTGTCATGCACCAACTACATCGCGACGCAGCCGAAGAACACGAAAAGGCGGCGGAACGGCATCGTCTTGCCGCAGAGATGGACGACAGGGACGAAGAAGAGTTGGCTCTGGAACATTCGAATCGAGCATATGAGCTGGCTATTGAGATTGCAGATACAGAAGGGAATTCCTAGATGTCTACACGCCATAACGACGGAGGGCAGAGCGAGCATCACCAGCAGGCTGCCGAGTTACACGATTTGGCTGCGCACACCCACCTGAGTGCCGCATATGCGCATGAGATGGGGGACCATGCAACCGGGCAGGAACGATCGCGATTGGCGCTGGAGCATTCGAGCAAAGCGCTTGAGTTCAGCAGGTACCGGAGGCATGAAGGTGTAGAGTCGTTTGGGCGGGCAGAGGTGGCGATTCTTGCTCATGAGATTTGGGAAAAGCGAGGCGGAGGCGAGGGTCACGCCGAGCAGGATTGGGCTGAGGCCGCAATGGCGTTGCGGGCCAGGGCGGAATAGCCAGCATGAGGCAAAGTCTGGATTGGTCTGGTAGACCCAGGAGATTGTTTGGGATCGCTTTGATTACCGGCGTATTTTTGCTCTTTGCTTTGCTCGAGAACCTTCTCGAGGCTACGACCAGTGATGCTGGCGCCGCTACAGAAAGCGAAGGCGTCTTGGTTCATACCAGCGGCAGAGTGGATAAAGCAGGGCCGTAACGGCCATGGCTATCGGGGCGGTGGCCCAGACGGGGAAGCCGATGCCATCGGGGATGCCACCGAAGCGGTTGGCGAGATCGATGGGAAGACCGTGGATGAGGCCGGCGGCGAGGGCCAGAGCGTGAAGCAGGACCAGATGTGTGATGTAGAAGAACATGGCCGTACGGCCGAGTTGTTCGAGGTGGGGCTGGCGGCGGGTTTTGGCCCAATCGAGGAAGATCAGAGCGGGGCCGATGGTCATGGCGATGAATTGCAGTGAGAGCGGATATTTTGTGACGTTGAAGATGGATTGCAGCGAGTAGTCTGTGGGATGGGGATCGCCGTAGATGTTGGTGAGGCGGAGCAAGAAGAAGGCTGCTGTGATGGCGAGCCCCGAGTTGCGGAGGCGGTGGTCTGGACGCTGGAGCCAGTGGGCGATTGCGTAGCCGCAGAGGGCGAGGCCGACGACGGGCAGGACGGGATATGTGGTGCGGAATTCAAAGGCGCCCCAGAGTGGAAGGACGTTCTTTTCGTGCAGGATGGACCAGACGTAGTGTTGCCAGGTGGCGGGGGTGAAGTGGATTGAGTCTAGAAGGTTGTGGCCGCAGACGATGATGAGGCCGGTGATGCCGATGGTGGTGCGGCTGAAGCGGGAGGCGAATGCCAGGGTGATCATGGCGATGCCGAGGGCGGCGATGATCTGGAAGAAGTAGCGGTGCCAGAAGGGGTTGAAGGTCCAGGCCCAGTTCATGACTGTGAATTCGAGGGCGAGCAGGACGAGGCCGCGTTGGACGAGGCGGCTGGGGGCAGCGTTGCTGAGGCTCGCGCTGATGCCCATCAGGAGAGTGAATACGGGGGCGCAGAAATGTGCGAGGATGCGCCAGAAGTAGACCGGGCCAGGCGTGATGGCCAGATTCATCGGGTCTGTAACGAGGCCCCGGCCGGGGCCGGCCTGGTATTCCTGGGTGTGGTCGATGATCATCAGGACCATGACCAGGCCGCGCAGCAGATCGATGGAGTGCTGGCGGGTGGTTGGCACTAGCGGGCCTTTGTGGCTTTGAAGTGCAGGGCGATGGTAAAGGTGCGCGGGTTGCCGGGGATGTTGCCGGCGCGGGCGGCGAAGAGTGAGGCGGTGGGGTAGAGTTTGTCCAAGGCGTTATCGAGCTGGGCACGGAGTTGGAGTTTAGAGCCCAGATTCTGAAAGATACCAAAATCCCAGAGCGCATATCCAGCGGCGGCAAAACCGGCGTAAGGTTCAAAGCGGCGGCCACGCATTTCTGAACCGATGTGGAGGCTGGTGCCGGTCTTCTGATAGTCGTAACGGAGGAAGAGGCCGCCGGAGTGGCGAGCGGCATTGGGGAGGGCTTTGCCGGTGGCTGAGGGGGTGAAGCGGTCAGCGAGGATGACCGAGTCGAGGAAGGCGTAGTTGAGGATCAAGCTGAGGTTGCGGCGGAGTTTGCCGGTGAGGTCGAATTCGAGGCCCTGATTGCGGACCTTGCCGATGGGGAAAACTGCTGCAAAGTTGTCGCCGTTCGGGCCGAAGTTGGGATCAAGACGGAGGACATTATCCTTGTTGATTCTGAAGTAAGAGGCGTTGAGCAGGACGCGGCTCTGGCTGAGTTCGGCCTTGAGGCCGGCTTCGAACTGGCGGCCTCGTTCTGGATCGTGGGGGCCATTAGCGAGGGGCGTTTGGGCGAGGGATGGGGCGCGATTGAAGGAGTTGCTTAAGCTGGTGAAGGCAGAGATGTTCTGGCGGAGGCGGTAGACGAGGGCGGCCCGGCCTGTGAGGGCATTGAGTGATGCGTTGAGGGGAAGGTTGCCGGCGCGGCCGTTGTCGGTGAAGCGCTCCACGCGGCCTCCGAGGAGGATCTGGAGGCGGGGTGAGACCTCGATCTGATCCTGAATGAAATAGCCCTGACGGTTGGCGAGGACGGTCTGGTTGGTGTAAGCGGCGGGGTTGATGTTGTAGAAGGAGCCACGGCCATAGACGGGAGCCAGGAGATCGATGCCGGGAACGGGGCCGCCGCGCTCTACTTCTCGTGCGGTGCCGTAGCGGCCGACCCAATCCTGACGGACGGCTTCAAAGCCGAAGGTGAGGTTGTTGCGGGCGATGCGCTGGTAGCCGTTGGCGGTGAAGGAGAGGTCTTCATTGCCACGGAACTGATCGCGGAATTCGCGGCGCATGGTGCGGCCATCGGGGTTGATGCCACGGGGTTCGTGATAGCGCTCGGGGCGGTCGTAGTTGAGATAGCGGAAGGTGAGATCGGTGCGGAGGGTGGAGGTGAAGGCGTGGTCGAGACGAGTCTGGAAGGTGCGGGCCTGGAGTTGTGAGGTGTCGGTGGGTTCTGAGGCGGTCCATTCACGGGCGGCGAGCCATCCGCCGGCGGCGTTGACGGGGATGCCGCGGAGGCGATGGGCGAGGAGGTTTTGATCGATGTATTCGTATTCGAAGCCCAAAGAGGTGGCTTCGCCGAGACGCCAGGAGAGGCCGGAGGCGAGGTGGATGTTTTCTGAGCCGGAGTTGTAGCGGAAGATCTTGCGGTCTTCGCCGTAGATGGCGGCGCGGTAGAAGAGGTTTTTGGCTTTGAGGAGGGGGCCGGAGATTTCGCCGTGGCCGCCGCGCTGGGCAAAGGAGCCGGTGCGGATGCTGGCTTCGGCGCTGGGAGTGTTGCGGGGTTTGCGGGTTACGAAATTGACAACACCGCCTGCTTCGCCGCCGCCGAAGAGGACGGCTGCGGGGCCCTTGAGGACTTCGACAAATTCGATGTTGGTGAGGCGGCCTTGGGAGGTGGAGAAGCCGGCGTCGTTGATGTCGTTATCGAGGCTGCCGTAGGGGTTGCCGCGAACGCCGTTGAAGAGGACTTCGCGCTGGGTGAAGCCGCGGAAGGTCATGGCGGAGTAGGGAGAGTCTGTGACGCCGCTGATGTTGCGGTAGAGGTCTTTGATGTCCTGGATGTTGCGGTCTTCGATGAGGGCTTTGGGGAGGACCTGGACGGCGTAGGGGAGGTCAAGGAGTTTGATGGGGGACTTGGTGACGGAGACCGAGAGAGTGGCGAGGAAGTTATCGGGACGGTCTGTGACTTCGATGGTGGTTTGGATTGTGTCGAGCTGGATCTTGAGGTTTTCGCAGGCGGCGGGGATCTGGAGGGTTTGCTGTGCGGGGAGGAAGCCGCGGCCGGTGGCGGTGAGGGTGTAGTCACCGGCGGGGGTGTTTTGGAGTGTGAATTCGCCAGTGCTGGAGGAGGTAGCAGTGAGACCGGAGGGGCTCAAGGCTATGGAGATGCCGGAGAGGGGATCGCCGGCCGGGTTGACGACCTTACCTTTGCAGTTTGAGGTGGATTGGGCTTGTAAGGAGACTAGCGAGAGGAAAAAAATGAAAGGGCGCATGAATACGGTAATGATTGTTCATTATCGTATATTTCGCCTCTCGATGCGATCAGAAGGTGAATTTTGCACCGAGCTGGATGAAGCGGGGGAGGTTGGTGCCTCGGGTGGCTCCGAAATTGGGGCTTGAGAAGTTGGGCTCGAAGTTGACGAAGCGGTGGCGATTGAAGGCGTTGAAGACCTGAACCTGGAGCTCCATGCGGAGGGGCTCGCGGATCAGGAGGCGCTTGGTGACGGTGAAGTCTTCCTGTAGGACGGGGAATTGGCGGAGGTCGCCACGTGTGGGCCCGAGGGTGCCGAAGCTGAAGTTGGTGCCGACGACGGGCGAGGAGAAGGCTGAGGGGTTGGTGATGCGGGAGTTCTTGCCGGGGTCGAAATCGCTTAAGGAGAGGCCGGAAGAGGGGTTGGCGCCGGCGATGAGATTGGGGCGCAGCACGCGGTTGAAGATGGGGAGAAGGTTGTTCATCGAGAGCTGGAGGGGGTAGCCGGATTGGTAGCGGTGGATGCCGGAGATTGTCCAATCGCTGAAGGCGGCTTTGGACCAGCCGCTACCTTTGCCGAAGGGCAGGGTGTAGATGTAGTTGGCGACGAAGGCGTGTGGGACGTCGTAGGAGAGGAGGGAGCGTTCGTTACGGAGATTGAAGTGATCCTGCAGCATGTTGTCGAGACCGCCGAAGCCTTGA
>CANGVB010000329.1 GCA_947456995.1 Bryobacteraceae bacterium
AGCCCGCCTGGCGCAAGGATTGGTTCTATTCGCATCTCTTCCCGGGCAACCCGCCGGCCGTCACCATCCCCAGCAGTGAAGGCATCCGTACAGAGCGCTACAAATACTTGCGATGGGTAGATCCCAAACCGGCCGTTGAAGAAGTCTATGACCTCAAGAAAGATCCTCAGGAATTAAGAAACCTCGCTTCCACTCCTCTTCGTGCCAAGCTTGAGTCTCGCTGGACTCAATGGAACAACGCGCTCGACCAATGGAGCACCAGCAAGAAATGGAGCGACCCGGCATGACCAGTCTCACCCGCCGTGGATTTCTCGGTAGCGCTGTTAGGCGCCGCCGCCCAAACATTGTCCTTATCATGGCCGACGACATGGGCTATTCCGACATCGGCTGCTACGGCAGCGAAATCGAGACACCCAATCTCAATCGTTTGGCAAACGACGGCCTTCGCTTCACACACTTCACCAACACCGCTCGCTGCTGCCCCACCCGCGCCTCTCTCCTCACCGGGCTTTATTCCCATCAGGTCGGAATCGGACACATGGTAGGCGATGATGGCCTTCCGGGCTATCGAGGCACTCTCAGCCGTCAACATGCAACCATCGCTGAAGCTCTCAAGCCTGCGGGCTACAAATGCGGGGTCTTTGGCAAATGGCACGTTTGCCCGAATGGCCCAAAGCATCGAGACAACTTCCCGCTGCAGCGTGGTTTCGATGCCTTTGTCGGCACACTCGATGGAGGAGGCAACTACTTTGACCCCTCGCGCTTCATGATCGGCAACGACGTACAACCAGCCGCCAAAGATGGCTTCTACTTCACAGACGTAGTTGCCGATGCGGCATCGGCCTTCATTCGTGAGCAAGAGGGAACAGGCAAACCCTTCTTCACTTACATTCCATTCACTGCCCCACATTGGCCTTTGCACGCCCAGGAGCGTGATATCGCCAAGTACGCCAACCGATACCGCGACGGCTGGGACAAGATTCGACAAGAGCGCTACGGCCGCATGAAGAAGTTGAAAGTGATCGACCCCAAGTGGGGAATTGCCGAACGAGATCCGCAGGTTCCCGCCTGGGTGGACGCGAATTCAAAAGATTGGCAGATGCGGCGGATGGCCGTTTATGCCGCACAAGTAGAATCGATGGATCGCGCCATTGGCCGCGTTCTCGATACCCTCCGCAAGACCAAAGCGATGGAAGACACACTCGTCATGTTTCTCGCCGACAATGGCGGCTCAGCCGAGATTCTGAACGAGAGATCCGGCTTGCCCGCTTATTCTCCTCGCACTCACGATGGCATCCTGATGCAGCGTGGCAATGACGGCAAAACAATGCCCGGCCCGGAAGCAACCTTCCAGAGCTATGGCCGGGAATGGACTCACGTCTCCAACACACCCTTTCGAAAGCACAAAGCAGTGGTGCATGAAGGTGGCATTGCCACTCCACTGATTGCCCATTGGCCTGCTGAGCTCAAGAGTAGGGGCCGGGTCAGTCATGAAGACGGACATCTCATCGACCTGATGGCAACCTGCTGCGATGTCGCTGAAACCCGTCAACCCAATGCGATAGAAGGCAAGAGCCTGAGGCCCCTCTTTGAAGCCAGGTCCAGGGTTGGCCATCAGTCGCTTTTCTACGAGCACGAAGGCAGTCGCGCCATTCGCAAACAGGGATGGAAGCTGGTTGCAGACGCAAGTCAACCATGGGAGCTATACAACCTCAAAGAGGACCGCTGCGAGCTCAAGAATCTGGCTTCAGCGATGCCAGAAAAAGTCTCTGCCCTGGAGCTGGACTACAAGCATTGGGCAGCCCGCGCACAGGTTGTTGACTGGACAGAGATTCAGAACATCAGGCGAAAAAAACAGCCGCGTCCCTAGGCAAAGTAAAGCCCGCCATTCACTTCGATCGTCTGGCCATGAATGTACTTCGACTTGTCCGAGCAAAGATACTGGATGACATCGGCAGTCTCTTCACTCGTGCCAAGGTAGCCAGCGGGAACATTCGCCTTGAAGGCCTCAAGCATCTGCGGCGTTGAAAACACCTCGTGAAAGTTGGTTGCGATCACACCAGGAGCCACGCAGTTCACTCTTACCCCAGAGGGGGCAAGTTCCTTCGCCATCGCTTTGGTCAAACCAGAAACTGCACTCTTGGCAGTTGCATAGGCGGCAGCACCAGGGCCTCCACCATTGCGCCCGGCAACCGAGCCCACGTTCACAATCCAACCACTCTTCTGCGCCACCATATGCGGAATCACGGCCTGTGTGATGTAGAACACGCTTGATAGGTTCAGCATAATCGTCTGCTCCCAGTGGCTCGATGGCATGTCAGGCATCTTGTGACGGCCAATCAGCGAACCAGCGTTGTTTACAAGAACATCGATCTTGAGCCCCTTGATTTGTTCGGTAAAGGCTTGAACGCCTTCCAGTGTGCCGAGGTCCGCCTGAATCAAAGTGGCAGTGGAACCTTCCACTTGAGACTGGGCCGCAATCGTTTGAGCACCCTGGATGTCACTCGAATAATGGATGAAGAGATTCGCTTTTTCCTTGGCAAAACCAAGAGCTGTGGCTGCACCAATCCCTTTGCTGGCACCGGTGATGAGAACGTTTCGCATTGAAGCTAGTGTATGTCAGCGTTTACAATAAAGGGGATTCGCGACAAGAAGGAGCATCACAGTTAACGCCAACACAAAGAATACCGAACGGCCATTAAAGACTCTCGAACGAGTTTTATCGAAGGCCGGTCTTGGTTCAAGAACAGATGCTCGCAGTTGGATTCACGAGCGTCGCGTGAAGGTAAACGGCAGGATCGTCGAAAATCCTGAGCATTGGGTGGATCTGATCAAGGATCGAGTTGAACTCGACGACCGCCTCGTTAAAACCGTCAAGCGTCTCTACGTCCTGCTCTACAAACCTACCGGATACATCACCAGCAAAGGCGATCCTGAAGGCCGTCCTACGGTTTATGACCTGCTCAAAGACGTCCCATCGTTTGTCGGCACTGTGGGCCGCCTCGACGAAGACACCAGCGGCCTGCTGCTGCTCACCAACGACACGATGCTGGCCGAACGGATGACCAATCCTACCTTCCACGTCGCAAAGACTTATCTCGTCAAGTGTGCCACCAGACTCAGCGACGAGAGCCTCCAGAAGCTTCGTCAGGGCATAGAGCTCAAAGACGGCATGACCCGCCCCGCCAGAGTAAAGCGCGTTCGCGATGCTGAATCGAAGACCTTTCTCGAACTCACCATCACCGAAGGCCGCAACCGGCAGGTGCGCCGCATGATCGAGGCCCTCGACAGTAAGGTTCTCAAACTGGTGCGAATCCAGCTTGGCCCGCTCACCCTCGACGGCATGAAATCAGGCACCTGGCGCATCCTCACCGAAGGCGAACTCAAGGAACTCAAAGCCCTGACACGCCAGTGAGACACTGTAGGAATGGGTCGATCCGTTCTCTTATTTTCTGTCCTCACTTTAGTAGTCGCCTCCGCGCAAGAGCACACGCCGCAAAACGAAAAAAATCCTCTAGCCAGTGATGGCTCTGCAGCAGTCGCCGGGCGCAGGCTCTACGGCCAGGCCTGCCAGGCTTGTCACGGTGGCAACGCCGCAGGCAGTGAGCGTGGGCCCGCGCTCTCCACTGGTGCCTTCAAGCACGGGGCCAAAGACGGCGAACTCTTCCTTAACATTCGTAACGGCATCGCAGGCACCAAGATGCCCGCCTTTGGAAAACTCGAAATCACCCAGGTCTGGCAAATCGTCAGCTACCTGCGCAGCCTCAACAGCGCCGGTGGCAAGATCAACGAAGTAGTTGCAGGAAACCCAAAGAACGGCGAAACCTTGTTCTTCGGCAAAGCCGCTTGCGCCAGTTGCCATGAGGTGAGCGGCCGTGGCGGCATCCTCGGCCCAGACCTCTCCGATGCCGCAACCAAACCCGCTGACACCATTCTCAAAAAACTCCAGGACCCTAACGACGTCCAACAAAAACGTCGTGGCCCGCGCGTGGGCACAATCACAGTAACCACCCAAAGCGGAGAGACCATCGAAGGCATCCGTCGCAACGAAGACAGCTTCACCCTGATGCTGGCAGACCGCAGCGGCAAGCTCCATGTCTTCGACAAACAGACCCTCAAATCGCGCAAAGATCAGCCCGTCTCGATCATGCCGGCCGACTTCGCCAAGCGCTTCTCCCCCACAGAACTGCAGGACATCGTCGCCTACCTCAAGACCCTCAACGGCCGCGATTTCTCGAAGACCATCCAGGCCGCTATCCCTACCGGGCCTCTCACCTACGACCGCATCAAGAACGCCGCAAACGAACCCCAAAACTGGCTCACCTACTGGGGTGATTACGCGGGCCACCACTTCACCAAGCTGGACCAGATCACCACCACAAACGTGAAGAACCTGCAAACCAAATGGGCCGTGCAAATGCCCGGCGATTCGATTCTTGAAACCACTCCCATCGTCGTCGACGGCATCATGTACACAGCCGGCATGCCCGGCCAGATCTTCGCCCTCGACGCGCGTACAGGGATGGAAATCTGGAAATACCAGCGGCCCCAGAAGAAGGTCAACGCTTTTGAAAGTAACCGCTACAATCGAGGCGTTGCCGTGCTTGGCAATCGTGTTTTCTTTGGCACCCTCGACGCCGCGCTGATCGCCCTCGACGCCCGCACCGGCCGCCCCCTCTGGGAAACTCAAGTCGCCGATACGATGGAAGGCTACAGCATCACGGTGGCCCCGCTAATCGTTAAGGACAAGCTGATCGTCGGCGTTGCCGGAGGCGAGCACGGCATCCGTGGTTTTCTCGATGCCTACGACGTCGTAACCGGCAAACGCGCCTGGCGCTTCAACACCGTCCCCGGCCCCGGAGAGTTCGGCCACAACACCTGGAAGGGCGATAGCTGGAAACTCGGCGGCGCACCCACCTGGCTCACCGGCAGCTACGACCCTGAACTCGACACCCTCTACTGGGCCACCGGCAACCCCGGCCCCGACATGGACGGCGAGGTCCGTAAAGGCGACAACCTCTTCTCCTGCTCTGTGCTCGCCCTCGACCCCAACACCGGCAAGCGCAAATGGCACTACCAGTTCACCCCCAATGACACACACGATTGGGATGCCAACCAGGACCTCGTGCTCACCGAACAAGTCATCGACGGCGTCAACCGCAAACTCCTCGTACAGACCAA
>CANGVB010000330.1 GCA_947456995.1 Bryobacteraceae bacterium
ACATCGCTACGGCAGTGCCGTGACCACTGCGATCGAGGGCAGTCGTATCCGGATCGCTGCGGGAAAACAATGCGGCATAAGATCGCGCCACGATCACTTTCTTGTTTGTGTATGCAAGGTCGCGGTCGTTATCGGCTTTCGGAAATCCATCTATGGAATCATAACCAGCATCGGCAAAGCCTTTATGCTTCAGCTCAATGCCGCTGTCTAGAATCCCGATCTTGATTCCCTTGCCGGCATTGGCGATGCCAAGCGTCTCCCAGGCTGCTGTAACGGCATGTACCTGAGCGGCACGATCGAGGGTCTTCTGGAAGAGCCTCACCTTGTGCACACGGGCTACATCTGATAACTGACCGGCAAGGCTTCCAGCCTGGCCATTGTCTTCTGGAGCTTCTACCAACAAGGTGTTGGCAACATTGTCGGTACGCCCCATCACCTTGAAACCCCGGGCACCCAAGGCGGCCTCGACGCGTTGTTGCCGCGCCTTGGCCCTGGTACGCCTCTCAGCGGGCCGCTCCTGGCTTTCTTCTTTCAGTTCTACGATGAACTGGTTCGGGACGAACTGTGCGTAAAGGCCACCAATCAAGGACAAAAGCAGAAGGATACTGCGCATCTTTATTGCTCCACTTCCGCACTGGCAGGCAGCGTTGACTGGGTTGCCGGCTTGGCAAGATCATTGATTCGACCCAGCTTGTGGCGTTGATCCCCATCGAGGATGAGCCGGAAGCGTTCGATCGTGGCACATTCTATCGCCATCATTTGTGCCTGAACTGTGGAGATTGTGTTCACCAGAGGCCGCCACTGCGCAGCGGGACTGCCGCTTGAGAGTGCGAGGTCAAGGGCAGTCTGCGTTTGCTTCAAACGCTCACTCAAAGGAAAGAGTTTTACCCGCGCCTCGGCAAAGGCAAGATCAGAAGCAACCATCTGTGCTTCGGTCAAAACAAGGTAATCCGCGAGGAATGCCTTCACTTGATCGTTGTTGTAGATCACAGGAGTGATCTTGGTAATTCCAGCCCCGGACTGCGACAGAAGCGGCAAGGCCGCCACTACGCATATCGAAATCAACCTTTGAATCTGCATTTGGTTTCTTCTACCTCAACCCATCAGACGCACTCAAGTCGCGATTCCGGTGCACTGCGAGTGTAAAGAAACATTAAGTGAGATTTGGCCCGGCGCAACGAAAGCCGAAGTCCATATAGGTGGTTTCTAGATCTGGCAGCATGGACCGTCTCCATATCTTTACCTGATCGACTTTTTGAACGAAGCTTCCACCACGGACAACGATTTTGGAGGAATCTCCTGTGGCCATGGCAAATTCGGCGGCATTGCCGATCATGTCGAAAAGCCCCCAGGCGTTTGGCTTCTTTTGCGCAACCAGACGGGTGACTTCGCCTGTCTTGAGCAAAGAGGTAACGGTGTTTGAGGCGTCCAGCGCCAGCCAGGCGTAATCCTGAATCGGTAGCGGCTGGTCTGCTTCTGAGCCTGCGCGAGCGGCAAACTCCCATTGAAATTCAGTAGGCAAATAGAGCCCCACCTTACGGCAGTACTGCTGCGCATCCACCGGGCTGATGTCTGTCACTGGCAAGCGCGATCGCAGTTCGGCCGACAATTCCAAATGAGCGGCAGATTGCAAAGCAGGCACAGATCCCATCACTTTCTCGTAAGCCGCACGGGTAACTTCTGTTTCGCCGATCCAGAAGCCGGAACCGATATGGATTGGCCGGACCGCCTGTTCATTGGGCGCGCACTGACCGGGAGAAGAGCAGCCGATCATACCCGGCCCGCTGGGAATGTATATGTAATTCAGCCCGTCTTTGGAATGCAGTCGTTTTTCGTTTGCAGCAGGGGCAGGGCCGTTTGTTGCCGGTGTCTTTGCGGGCGGGAGCACAAAGGGGGCTGACGCGGCAGACGCGGCATTGACAGGAATTGGCAGCTCCATAAAGTAGAAGTCCTCGAGCAAGCCAGAATAACTAAAGGGAGTCTGTCGGCCCTTGGACTCGGCATAAACCTTTGCCCTCACCCGAGTGAAGAGGCTTTCCAAACCAACGCCGAATCTGCGGATTTCACTCAGCAGGTGTTTTGTGAAGAGGCCATTGCGCTCGTTTGGGTTGTCATCTGCCGTTTTGCCCTCGTCGGCAGCAAAAGCGATGAAAGCACCGGCTCCGCCCATCCCAACCAGGCCTCCGCCTCCAGAGCGTGTGCCGCGAAAGGGATTGGACCTGCAGGCATCAAGAATCAGGATGGACAGGGCGACGTTACGGCTTTTCACCAGATCGCGGACTCGGGCCGCGGAGTAGGCCTGGTACCGAATGTCGGCCTCGGATTCAGCGGCGAAGGAAACAGGCAGGAGAAAGTTCTCACCCTCTGCGCCAATGCCGTGACCGCTGAAATAAAACAGGGCAACATCGCCTTCCTTCAAGCTCTGGACAAAACGCTGCACTGCCATATCCATCGTTCGCAGATCGGCATCAAGAACGAGCTCTGTCTGAAAACCAGTGTTCCTCAGGGTTGCATCGAGATCCGTTGCATCGTTAACCGCGTTGGCGAGAGCTTGTTTTGGATAACGATTGTTGCCAATCAGCAGTGCTTTGCGATGAGGTGATACCTCGATTCGCAAGTCGCGCTGCTGAGCCATCGCAGTCAGGACGGTCAGCACGCAAAACAATCGAATCATCATCAAGGACAGTTTAACCCCTCCAATAAAAAGAAAGAAGGCAGCCGAGGCTGCCTTCTTTTCGTTGCAAGCTTGAATTATCGATTAAGCGACGTGAGCTTCAATCATCTTGACGAGGTCTGCCTTGGAAACAGCACCTACGCGCTGCTCGACAACCTTGCCCTCTTTAAAGAGAAGCAGTGTCGGGATTCCGCGAACGTTGTAACGGGAAGCGGAGCCACCGTTATCGTCTACGTTCAATTTGCCGACCTTGATCTTGCCGCTGTATTCATCGGCAAATGCGTCAACTGTGGGGCCGATCATGCGGCAGGGGCCGCACCATTCTGCCCAAAAGTCTACAAGCACCGGAAGCTCTGAGTTCAGTACCTCAGTGTCCCAAGCCGAATCTGTAAAAGTGAGTGTGTTTGCTCCAGCCATTTTCAATCTCCAAACGTTAAGATGCGATTCGCGGGGAAAAGTCGCAAACCTCTATTTTAATTACGAGCGGCTCAACAATTCCTTGTACAGCGCAGAATACCCTCGCGCCGATTGTGCCCAGGAAAAATCCTTTTCCATGGCTGTTTCCTGCATCTTCTGAAAGCGGGGAGGGTCGGCATAAACAGCCAGCGCGTGGCGCAGGCATTCCGCCAGATCCCAGCTATCAAAACGCCAGAACTTGAATCCCGTCTCTACATCAATCGTATCATCGAGGCCGCCGGTGGCGCGTACCACCGGTAAGGTACCGTAACGCAGACTGTACATCTGATTCAGCCCGCAAGGCTCGTAGCGCGAAGGCATCAGAAAGAGGGCAGAGGCTGCCTCAATGCGGTGCGCCATCTTGTTGTTGAAACCATGCCAGAAGACCATTCGATCGGGGTACTTCTGGGCGTAGCCGGCAAAGAGATTCTCGGTATCCTTTTCGCCGGAGCCCAAGACCACCAGGGTGGCATCGCGCCAGCCCAGCATCTCGTCGAGAACGCTGCCCACCAGATCGAAGCCTTTCTGGTGAGCGAGCCTGGAGACGATTCCGATCAATGGGCGGGATATGCGCCGGCCCATGCCAAACTCGTCGAGAAGGCTCTGCTTGCAAACCAATTTTCCTGCCAGGTTGGTGGAGTCGTAATTGGCGGGAATGTGAGGGTCAGTTCGAGGATCCCATTCCTCGTAGTCACAGCCATTAAGCAGGCCGCGTAAAACTCCGCTCCGAGCCCGAAGCAACCCATCCATGCCAAAGCCAAACTCGGGAGTCTGGATTTCTTCGGCATATCTGGGGCTGACGGTAGTTAATGCGTCGGCAAAAACGATGCCGGATTTCAGCAGGCTGGCCGCGCCATTGAACTCAAGCAAGTCGCTGCGGTAGAAGCGATCCTCAATGCCGGCCTCCCACAATTTGCTACGGGGCATCAGGCCCTGGTAGCCGAGGTTGTGAATCGTAAAGACCGTTTTGGCCCCGTAGAAAGCCGGGTCGCCCGTGACAAAGTTCTTGAGGAATAGAGGAAGCAGGCCAGCTTGCCAGTCGTGACAATGGAAAATCTGTGTGGGGAATAGATAGCGCGCAATGCCAAGGGCCGCGCTGCACAGAAGCGCATAACGGATATGGTTATCGCCGAAATCGCCGAACTTGTCGCCATAGAAGCCATCGCGACCGTAAAGGCCAAGATGCTCGACAAAGAAGAATTGGGTGCCCCGGACAACTTTTTTGTAGATGTCGCATTCGTAGAATCCTCCGCCCAGATAAACCCGTAAACCGGAGTAAACCTTCTCGGCACCGGAGACGTCTATTGACCCATAACGAGGCAAAACGACGGCACACTCATCGCCCAGTGCATTCAGTTCAGGCGGCAAAGCGCCCAAAACATCAGCCAGCCCACCCGTTTTTGCGAAAGGGGCGGCTTCGCTCGAAATCATCAGTACGCGCGACATTGCTTTGTCCATTCTGCCAGAGAGGTAAACTTTTAGTTTGAAACGTCTGCTTCTTCCCCTTCTTTTTAGCATTTCTATCGGCTTGGCTCAGCAATCCTCGATGGAGGTGAACCCGAGTCTTTTCGCAACCATGGCAGCGATCAATGCAGCCGGTTACGATGCAGATCTGGCCAGCAATGCCAATTCCCCGATTCGGGCGCAGATTCGGCAATGGGCTGAAACGGCCAAACCCAAGGTGCTCGAACAACTCAAAGAGTTCTATGCGGCGCATCGCAAATCAGATCCCACCCGCGACCTCAGCCAGTACATATCGTTCGCACTGTGCCTGGAGCTTTACAACGCCGAGGACGGCCCTGATTTTCGCTACCGCATGAGGCTCTCAGACCTGCCACCCGATGTGCAGGAACTCGACGGCTTTGAAAAAATCCTGACACGCTTCTATCGTGAAACCAAGCTTGGCGATTTGATGGCCAGGAATCAGGCTGCGATTGATAGCAGTTTAGAGCCCTACCACGCACCCGTAACCCTCGCTCTGCAGCAGATCGACGGATACTTGCGCAATCCGCGCAACAACGGCGTCAAGGGCAACTTCTACGTTTA
>CANGVB010000331.1 GCA_947456995.1 Bryobacteraceae bacterium
GGCAAGGAGGGCCGGGACACGATCGGGAAGCTGATCGATCATGCGGGCGAGGAAGATGTAAGGCTGAGCGACTGCGGGAGCAAGCTCGATGACGCGGAAGAAGCTGAGACCGGCTTCAGGAAAGCGGCGCTGGGTGTAGAGAGCGACGCCGTAGGCGAGTTCGATCTGGGGGCTCTTGTCGAAAGTCTTTCTTGCGCTTTCGAGAAAGCTGGCCGCATCGTTGAAGCGAGCGAGCCGCAGCAGGGCCTGGCCGAAGGCGGCGTGGGTGGGCTCGTCGTAGGGGAGGAGCTTTATCAGGGCCTGGTAGTGGGTGATGGCTTCATCGGGTTTGCTGGTGGCCTCGTAGGCGCGGGCGAGCAGCAGGCGAAGCTCTGGGCGATCGCTTGAGGCTAGAGCCCTCGTGCCGAAGGCGATGGCCTGGGGGTGGTCTGGCAGCTCCGCATAAAGCATTGCTGCGCGGAGGCTGGCGGCGGAGTCTGCTTCTTTTGATTCCGAGTAGCGGCCTTCCCAGAGGGCGGCGAGTTTGCGCTGGTTGGTGGCGGCGAAGTAGAGGGCGAGATTGTGTTGGACGGAAGGGATGGTGGCGCCGATTTGTTCTGCCTGGCGGGCTGCGGTTGCAGCGCGTTGGGGGAGCTTGAGCTGGAGGTAGATACGGGCCAGAAGGGCGGCTGAGGAAGCAGATGGGGGTTGGGATTCGAGCAGTGTGCGAGCTTCTACCAGACGACCGGCATCGAAGGCGGACTGGGCGGTTGCGATTTGGTCGATGGCGAAAAAGAACATTTGAAAAAAAGAAAAGGCCGCTTCGCTCAGATTACTGCATTGCTGGGCGAGGCGGCCTTTTTAGAGACTGCTCAGTTTAGAACATGAAGCGAAGCGCGAACTGCGTGCGACGCTGTGAGCCTTCCTGAGTGCCGAAGATGCGGCCGAAGTTGGGATCACCCTGAATGCGATTCGGGGCGCCGAACTGGGGCGTGTTGCTGAGGTTGAAGGCTTCGGCGCGGAGTTGCATCTGGAAGCGTTCGGTGAAGCGGATACCCTTGAACAACGAAAGGTCGATGTTGGCCTGGCCAGGCAGGTTGTTGCTCTGAAGGCCAAGGTTGCCGGGGGTGCCGGGAGTAGGACGCACGACGGCAGCGGTATCAAACCACTGGTCGACAGTGCGGCCACCGGAAGGTGCATTGTTCGGGTTGCTACCGGCAACAAGATCCGGGGTGCAATTGCCGAAGCTGCCTACGCACTGGTTGGTGCCGATGGTGTAGGGTGCGCCCGTGCGGAAGGTTACGATGCTGTTGAGCTGCCAGTTGCCAAGGACGGCGTTGCCAACCTTGTTCTGGATGTCGAGCGACTTGCCCTTGCCCATGGGGAGGTCATAAAGTACGGAGCCCGTGAAGTTATGACGGATGTCCCATGAAGCGCTGGAGTAAGCTTCGGAGAAGTTGCGGGGATCCTTGGGGCCGAGGCCGGCGGAGCCGCTGAGGGGGGTGCCGGAGGTGGCCAGTGCGTGGCCCCAGGTGTAGGCAACCAGGTACTGCAGGCCTTTGGCGTAGCGCTTCTCCCACTTGGCGGTAAGACCGGCGTAACGACCAAACCCGAAGGTGCCGGTGTAGTTGACGCCACCGATGTTGGGAACCGTGCGGCGGACGTTGGCTTCAATGTTCGGACGCGGATCGTTGAACGGCGCGTTGGGATCAGAGAAGTGCAACTGGTGTGCCTGGTGGTTGCCGACGTAGGCGAGTTCGAAGGCGTTGCCGCCACGGAATTCCTTCTGCAGCGAGAAGTTCCACTTGTGCACGAGCGGGTTGCGGAAGTTCTGTGCGACAGACCGGAAGTTGACCGGAGCGTTGAGCGAGAAGATGTTGATCGGGAAGCCAGCCGTAACGCCAGAGTTGGCGTTGAAGAAGGGGTTCGGCTCGAAGGTAGTGACATTCGAAGGACGCACCAGGGTGGTGGTCTGATTGAAGGGTACGCCTTCACCACGGTTGGGGTTGCCGCCCTGGTTTTCTTCACCACCGTAGAAGATGCCGTAGCCCGCGCGGATCACCATGCCAAAGTTCTGGTAGGCGAAGCCGATGCGGGGAGCGATGCTGGTTTTATCCCACGGAATCAGGTACTGATCGACTTCACCGCGCGAGACCTTAACGTTGGCAAAGTCACGGGAGAAGTTAGGAGGCAGGGGAGCGTCCTGATCTTTACCCTTGGGGATGAAGAGCGTCATCTTGTCGAAATCAAAGTTGGCCTGACGCCCGAACTGTTCGCCGATGGGGGAGAAGAGTTCGTAGCGCACGCCGTAGTTGATGGTGAGCTTGTTGTTGACCTTCCAGTCGTCCTGGGCAAATACGGCAAATGCCTGACGGGTGGAGGAGATGAAGTTTGTGGTGGACATCTGGCCCTGTGAGACACGTCCGATCAGGAACGAAGCGTAGCCGTCACCGGTGAGGTTGGACAGTGCGTCGGTACCGTTGGGGAAAGAGGTCTCGGTGCGGTTGAAGGTCCAGTTACCGTGGGGGCTGGGGAACTGGAAGAAGGGGAACTGGATGGGGCGGAATTCGCCGCCAATCTTGATGGAGTGGGTGCCCTTCTGGATTGCGACGTTCTGGATGAAGTCCCAAACGTTGTTGTATTCCTTGGAGGGGAGCCAGTCGGATGCGCCGAAGCCGGAATAGCGATCAATGTTGGTGGAAGGCAGACCGCCGTTGAGCGGGCCGGTTGGATTGTAACCACCGATGCCGAAGGCTTTGAACTGGTCGGTGTTGGGGTCGGCCTGAGTACGCGAGGTGACAAGGCGGGTGAAGGCGATGCGAGATTCGGTAACCAGGGTGGGCGACCAGATGCGGGTGTAGCTGAGCATGGCGTTACGGGCGAGGGTCTCTTCGAGGTTTGAAGCGAAGTAGGTGCCGTCGAGTGCGCCAGGAAGGGGCTGACCATTCACCTGGTTGCGCTCAGACCAGGAGACGCTTCCGAAGATGCTGTCCTTGTCAGAGATACGGTGATCGCCACGGATGTCAAACTGCTTGACGGTGGCGGTACCCGAGGTGGTGGTGAAGTAGTTGTTGAGCGGGATGCCGGGGCCCACACTTACGTTGGGAGTGGGGAAGAGGGCGGCAATCTTTGAGGCAGCGGGATCGAGGCGTGAGGCCGGGATGATGTTGCCGGGGAAGGGCTGACGGACAAGGCCGCTGCTTCCGTTGGGGTAGACGCCGGTTGCCTGGGTGGCAGGGTCATAGATGGCGCCTTCGCGAGCGGACACGCCGAGACCGTTGTTGATCGAGCGATTGACGTTGAGAAGTTCAGAGAAATTACCACCACGCATCGCCATGCTGGGGATGCTGAAGAAGGCCGAAGTGCCGAGGCCGGGGACTGCGCCGCCGGTGGAACGGATTTCGGTCTGCTGGTAGTCGGCAAACCAGAAGGTGCGGTTTTTGATCACCGGGCCGCCGATGGCTGCGCCGAACTGATTCTGTTTGAAGGGGCCGCGACGTACGTTGTTGCGGTTATTTTCCCAACGGTTGGCATTGGCTTTGTCGTTCTGCAGGTATTCAAATACCGCACCATGAATCTCGTTGGTGCCGCTCTTGATGGTGACGTTGACTACGCCGCCAGCGCCACGGCCGTACTCTGCGTTGTAGCCGTTGGTCATGACGCGCATTTCGCCGATGGCGTCGACTGAGGGGCCGATGACGAAGGAGGTCTGGTTGAGGAAGTCGATGACGTTGACGTTGTTGTCAACACCGTTGAGCAGGAAGTTGTTCTGGCCATTAGAGCGCACGCCGTTGGCTGAAAAACCACCGCCTGTGGCATCGCGGGCACCGGGTTCGTTAGGTACGACACCGGGGGAAAGGCGGGCGAGGTAGGCAAAGTTACGGGTGCCGCCGAGAGGAAGTTCTGAAACCTGCTTGGCGTCAACGCTGGCGCCGATGATGGTGGATTCCGTTTGGAGGACGGCAGCTTCGCCGGTGACTTCGATATTGGTTGAGACTTCGCCAACCTGGAGTTGGAAGTCGATGCCGGTGCGGTCACCTGCGGTGAGCAGGATGGAGCGACGGGTGGATTTCTTGAATCCGGCTACTTCAACCGTTACGGTGTAGGTGCCGGGCTTCAGGGCAGGGCGGGCATATTCGCCGCCAGCGTTAGTGGTGAGGTCATACCT
This sequence comes from Bryobacteraceae bacterium, assembly GCA_947456995.1. Lineage (GTDB taxonomy): Bacteria > Acidobacteriota > Terriglobia > Bryobacterales > Bryobacteraceae > Bryobacter. The sequence continues at coordinate 4,148 of CANGVB010000331.1, forward strand.
CAGGCCGGTAGCATCCTCAAGGATGGAGACCTTGGCATTGGGAATGCCGGAGCCGGATGGATCGGAAATGGTTCCCACCAGAGTGGCAAGGTCACGTTGCGCAAAGGCGCTGAGACACAAGACAAAGGTGGCTATGGTTAAACGCAACAAGGCGATATAGTTCATACAGTGAAAAGACTCCCTTAGGGTCAGACTGGGGAAAATCTATCACTAATAGATTTATATTACAAGGGTATAAACTTTCATAATTAAATGATGAAGATAGGTTGGATGCTTTTGACTTTGCTTATTCTTGCTGCTGCGGCTGCCGAGAAGTCCCCGTATTTTGTTGATGTTGCGGGTAAGTTTGGGATTAGCGAAGTTAATAGTTTTGGAGGAATCGATCAAAAGAATTTCATCCTTGAGACGACGGGAAACGGGGTGGCCATCCTTGATGCAGACGAGGATGGGCTTGAGGACGTGCTGCTTCTGAATGGTACGCGCACCCAACCGGTGCAGGCCCTGCCGTCGCTTTATCGCAATCTCGGGGGTGGGAAGTTTGAATTGAGCAAGGCTAGTGGATTCGATTTTGAAGGGTGGGCACAAGGTGTTTGTGGGGGGGATTTTGATAACGACGGCCGTACCGATTTACTGGTGACATACTATGGCCACAACCGTATGTACCGCAATGCCGGGGGCGGGCGATTTGAGGACGTCACCTCGCGAGTGGGGCTTCCGGTGACGGGCACTCGTTTTGGCTCGGGATGCACCTTTATCGACTATGACCGGGATGGGCGACTGGATCTCTTTGTCTCGAACTATGTGCAACTGGATCTGGCAAAAACGCCGAAGCCCGGGCAAGGCGAGTTCTGTGTCTGGAAGGAGATACCCGTGATGTGTGGGCCACGGGGCTTGCCGCTGGGGATGAATCTGCTTTATCACCAGGAGGCGGATGGGCGGTTTCGTGACGTCTCGGCAGCGGCCGGGATTTTGAAGCCGGGCGGGCGGTATGCGTTGCAGGCAGTAAGTGCGGACTTTGAC
>CANGVB010000332.1 GCA_947456995.1 Bryobacteraceae bacterium
AACTCACCAAACTCCAGCGAGACCGCATCCTCGCCATGGATATCCACACCGAAGTCTACTTGCTGGACAAAACTCTCGACATTCCCGCAACCTTCCCCATGTTCGAAGTCCGCAAAACCGACCTCAGTAAAACCACCGCCGGCCTGCTCACCCTCAAGCTCATGGCACTCATGCCAGAAGCCCGCGAAATCGTAGACAAACATCGCCAGTCTAAGCTAGCCGCCTAACAAACACCATCAACCCAGGCCCAACAGCCACAAGATCTCTGACAACCGAACCCCGCAATCCGGCCCGAGCCCACATTGCCCCTGAACACCCTCACTCGAGGTGTGTTCAGGCAGGCTTCTGCGGCCCCTTCAGCCCATCCATCACATCCGTCACCAGTTCCTTGCTGTCATTGAGCAACTTCAGGATGATCTGCAGATCCATAGCCGGCTTCCCCGGCTGACGAATGCTCTGACAATAAACGCCATGCTGCCCCACCAGGCTCAGCGCATCCGTCAACAGATCCTGCGCCATCGCCAGCCGCCCACGCTCCACCCCAAATTGGAACTCAAACTTTTCCAGCTCATCAGACCGCTCTTTGTAAACCGAAGCCATCGCCCAGCCTCCTTCTATAACTTCAAAAACGCCCGCAGCTTCTTGGCATGAGCCCGGCTCACCGGCACCTCAGTGCCCTTCTCGTCATCCATCTTCAGCATCAGGCTCGAGTGAAACCACGGATTCACTTCCCGAATCCGGTTCAGATTCACCAGATACCCCCGATGCACTCGCCAAAACACTTCCGGGTCCAGGTCCCCCTGCAACTCGTCAATCGTCTTGTAGCTGCTCTCCCCGGTCACCGTCGCCGCAACAATCTGGATCAATCCGTCCTCAATCGTCGCATATATCACTTCGCTGGTATCAATCAGCAAATTCCGGCTCCCCGTCCTCACCACTACCTTGTTCTTGGGATTAGCAACCCGTCCAGCCTCCGCTAGCGGCGCTTCCACCATCTCCCCATGCTCCGCCAGATACCTTTTGGCCCTTTCCACCGTCACCGCCAGCCGTTCCTTTTCCACCGGCTTCAGCAAATAATCCATCGCTTCCAGCCGAAATGCCTCAACTGCGTACTGATCGAAGGCTGTTGCCAAAACAAAATACGGCAACCGTACATTTTTTTCCTGTAGCCGCCGAATCAAACCCAATCCATCGAGCCCCGGCATCTGCACATCCAGAAAAACAAGATCCGGATCAATCTTTTCAATCACTTCGAGTGCCTGAACCCCATTTTCAGCCACCCCTGCCACCTCGATGTCCACGAAATCCCGCAGCAGGAATTCCAGCTCTTCCCGGGCCAAACGTTCATCGTCCACCAGTACTGCGGTGATCGTAGCGGTAGCGCGAATGCTCATCCGATTGGTAGTATAACAATTGGTCTTCTAGACTGGCTTTTATTCCTGCTAAAGCAATTACAAGAAAGGCGCTCCATTGTTCTCGAATCCCGCTGAGTTGATTCTCACTTCGGAAAACATGAAGCCTTTTCAATCTCAAAGCGTCCAAGCAATTAGGAATCGAACCAGTCCGGACCGAGCCGCCATTTTTGGACCCTGAAAATCCTCTCGGGCCTTGACTACTACGACTAAACAAAACCCGCCTAGACGGAGTTGAAGAAAATACAGTGTTTGAATCATTAGCCAGAACTAATACATCCGGCGCTAGAATCCTTGTGATTGGTGGAACCCAGTTTGTGGGCCGCCTGCTGGTAGAGACCCTGCTCAAGCAGAAGAACGATGTCACCATCCTGCACCGCAAGCAGGCTCATCCGTTCAAGAAAAAGATCGGCAACATCGTAGCAGACCGTAACGATCCCGAGCAGATCAAAAAGGTTCTCGCCCGCGAAAAATTCGACATCGTCTTCGATAACGTTTACGACTGGGAACGCGGCACCACTGCCTCCCAGGTTGAGCACACCATCAAGACCATGGAAGGTAACTTCTCGAAGTACATCTTCATGTCCAGCGTTGCCGCCTACGGCGACGGCCTCAACCACCACGAAGCCGACGCGCTCGCCCCCGACGATCATCCCGACGCTTATGTGCGAAACAAAGCCATGAGCGAACGCATGCTCTTCCGCATGTACTACCGCTATCACGTACCTGTCATCACGCTCCGCCCGCCCTTTATTTATGGGCCCGGCAACAACTACTATCGCGAAGCCTTCTTCTGGGATCGCCTCCGCGCCGGCCGCCCCCTCATCCTCCCCGGTGATGGTCGCCGCCTCATGCAGTTCGTCCACGTAGCAGACCTTATCCTCGCCTGCCAAAAGGTGCTCGAGCATCCACAGGCCGTAGGCAACGCCTTCAACGTCGCAAACTCCCGTCCGCTCACCCAGGAAGAAGTAGTTCACGCTCTCGCCAGCGCAACCGGCAAGAAGCCGCAAGTCATCCGCGTCCCGCGCCGCCAGATCGCCCTCGCCGGCGGTCACCCCATGGGCCCGCAACTTTACTTCGGCTATTACTTCGACATCGCGCCGATCACCATGGTCACCAACAAAGCCCAGCGCATGCTCAAACTCAAGCCCCGCGACTTCGCAACTGGCCTGAAAGAAACTTACCGCTGGTATTTAAGAAACGCTGTCAAGCGCAAACGCATCGACTATTCGTTTGAAGATTCATTACTCGAAATTGCCCAGGCTGTCTAGGCCGTTTCTATTCCTCATTCTCGCGATTCTACCGGGTCTTGTTTCCTGCGAAAAGGAAAAACAAGGCCCGGTTTATCGTGTCATCGGTGAAGCCTTCGCCGGGCCCAACGAACTCCCCCTCCGGCAGGACGTTTCCCTCCGCTCCCCTGTCATCACTACGGTCAAACACGGTGAAAAACTGGAAGTCCTCGACCGCCGCCGCCGCTTCCTCCAGGTCCGCACCAAGGCCCAAATCGTCGGCTGGGTCGACATCAAGCTGCTCATCAGCGCCAAACAAATGGACCAGCTCGAGGACCTCGCCAAAAAATACAAGTCCGCCCCCAGCATGGGCGTCGCCACTGTCTTCGATATAGTCAACGTCCACACAGATCCCAATCGCTACTCCCCCACCTTCCTCCAGATCCAGGAGAAAGAGCGCTTCGACGTCATCGGCCACCGCGTAGTCGTCCGCGCGCCCTACCAGGGCGAAACCATCGAGATCGAAGACCTCAGCCCCAAGCCCAAAGCCAAAAAGAAGCGGCCCAAGAAGGAACCAGCCATCCCGCCCCCGCCTTCCCCATCTGCTCCTAAGCCGCCCGAAAACTGGCTCGACATGTCCCGCTCCACTGTCGAAGCAGAACCGGGAAAGCCCGTTGAAGCCAAGCCCATGGATGATCTGGTAATGATCCGCAACAAGGACGGTCGAGTCGGCTGGGTCCTTACCAACGCCATCTTCCTTGAGGTCCCCGACGACGTAGCTCAGTACGCAGAGGGCAGCCGCATCACATCCTACTTCCCGATGGGTGAAGTAACCGACGAAGGCGTCAAACACAACCACTGGCTCTGGACCACCCAAAGCCAAAAGTACGCCCCCTTTGAATTCGACGGCCTCCGCCTCTTCACCTACAACACCCGCCGCCATCGCTACGAAACGGCCTATCGAGAACGCAACCTCCGCGGCTTCTTCCCGGTCATGGTCCAGGCCCCTGAGTTTAAGGTCGTTGTTGAAGATGACACCGGCAAGCTCTGGCTCAAGTCTTACCTCTTCGACGGAACCCGGGCCAAGCTCACCAGCAAGGCACCCTACGAACCTCCGCCGGACGCGCCACCCGTCAGCAACCGCTCAAGGCCCCTCCCGGAAACGGACATGAGCTGGTTTGAGAAATTGATGAAGCTCCTTCCCGGCCGCGACTAGATACAATCGCAGTATGCAGCGTCGTGAATTCATCCAGACTTCGACAGCCCTCGGCATCTCTGCCGCCGCTCTCGCCGAAATGCCCATGCCCATGGATATCCTGGGCAAGTCCCAACTCAAGGTTTCCAAGTTCTGCCTCGGCGGCTATCACATGCGCGTCGGTGGCGAAATCTCAGGCGTCCGTATCATCAACCGCGCCCTCGAACTCGGAGTCAACTTCTTCGATAGCGCCGCCAAGTATCACAACGGTGAAAGCGATGTCACCTACGGTAAGGTCTTCGGTGATTCCCCCAGCCTCCGCCAGCGCGTCCTACTGATGTCCAAGGCCGAGAACAGAACCCGCGAAGGCGCCATGCTTCAGCTCGAAAACACCCTCAAGCGCATGAAGACCGACTACCTCGACCTCTGGCAGTGCCACGAAGTCGTCACCATGGCAGAGGTCGACAAAATCTTTGGCCCCAGTGGATCACTCGAAGCCTTCGTCAAAGCCAAAGAGCAAGGCAAAGTCCGCCACATTGGCTTCACCGGCCATGCCGATCCCAACGTTCACCTGCGTCTTCTCGAAGGTTACTCCGGCTGGGAAACTGTCCAGTGCCCAGTAAATCTGATCGACCCTCACTACCTCAGCTTCATCAAGAACGTCCACCCAAAGGTGCGTGAGCGTGGCCTCGGCCTCATCGGCATGAAGTCCAACGCCATCGGCAACATCCGCAAGATGCGCATCGCCACCATCGAAGAGTGCCTCCGCTTCGCCTGGACTCAGAACCCCGACACCCTCGTCTCCGGCGTCGAATCAGTAGACCAGCTAGAACAGAACGTAGCGGTCCTCAAGACCCTCAAGAAGATGACCCCAACCGAGATGACCAGCATCCTCGATCGCACCTCAAAAGGCCCAACAGGATCCCGCATCGAAACCTACAAGCTCAAGGAGTCCACCGCCATGCGCCACCACGTCCACACCGACGGCGAACTGGCCTAGGCTGGTCTTCGAAGTACTACTCTTGCGGGCGCCCCATCGGCGCCCGCAATCTTGAGCGGAAGGCAAATCAGTTCATACTCTCCAGGCTCAACCTCACTCAGTTCCAACCCTTCAATCACCGCGATCCCCGCTCCAAGAATCGTCACATGCGTCTCAACCGTGTCGTGATAGAAGCCACCAATCGACAGATAGTCTACCCCCACCGTCTTCACGCCACACTCCACCAGATACTTCGCCCCTTCATCAGCGATATAGACAAAGTCCTTGTCAAAATCAGGCTTCGCCCACGACTCTCTCGTGTTCT
>CANGVB010000333.1 GCA_947456995.1 Bryobacteraceae bacterium
CTGGCTGGCTCGCTGAACGCCATTGGGACAAGATCGATTGTGAGTTCTCACTCAATGAAGGCGGCTGGATCGTCAAAGAAGACAACTCAAACAAGGTCAAGTACGTCTCGATTTCTACCGCCGACAAGTCTGGTATCAACATCCTGATTCGCGCCAAAGGCACTTCCACCCACAGCTCAATGCCGCTGGCCGACAACGCCATCTTCCGCCTCTCTCGGGCGCTAGCCAAAGTAGGCGCTTACGACACCAAGCCCAAGCTCAACGATTCCACCAAGAAGTTCTTCCTCACCCTCGGCGAAGTATCTGAAGAGCCCCTCAAGACTCACTTTAAAAACCTCGTCCTCTCCGACGACCCTGAGAAAGTGAAAGCTGCCGACAAGGCCATTTCGCAGAACGTGCTGCTGCACTCGATCATGCGCAACACCATCGCGCCGGTCTTCCTCAACGCCGGCTTCCGGGGCAATGTTATCCCTGGCTCGGCCGACGCGACAATCAATTTCCGCACCATTCCTGGCACCACCGCCGGTGAGTTGATCGACGAACTACAAACCGTCATCAACGACCCGATGGTAGAAGTTCTGGCAGCGCCCATGCGCCTCTCCTCCGCCCCCATGACTCCAGAACAGGAGAAAGCCATGGCAGCCGCCATGGCTCGCCGTTCTGCCCCAATCCCCGAGTCCCCGTTAACCACAGAGTTGTACCAAGCATTGGCCAAGCACGCCAAACTCACCTATCCAGAGGCCCTCGTCACGCCCTACCTCTTTCAGGCCGGTACCGACGCATACGCCTGGCGCTCCCGCGGTGTCCCCGTATATGGAATCTATCCCTATCCGATCACTGCAGAAGACCTCACGCGCATGCACGGTAACGACGAAAGAGTACCCATTGATTCGCTCGTGTCGGGCCTGAAGATGATCACCAATCTTCTACTCGATGTAGCAGCTAAAAAGTAGGAGCCTAACCCAATGCTGTTTCTCAGACTCGCCCTCTTCGTGGGCGCGAGCGGTCTTGTTGTATTCGCGCAACAGACTGCTGTCTCTGGCACCGTCGCCGATCAATCGGGTGCCGTCATCGCCAACGCCGCCGTGCGACTGATCCCTGTTGATGGAGGCGCTGTTGCCGCTACGATCACGACTCCCAGCGGCACTTACTCTTTTCCCAGCCTGCAGGCCACCACTTATAAAGTTCGCGTCGAAGTCCCTGGCTTCACCCCCGCAGAACGAACCATCAACCTGCTCGTAGGCCAGTCTGCCACCTCAGACTTTGCGCTCAAGCCCTCAGCCGCCTCAAGCACGAGCGAGGTCAAAGAAGACGTTGTAGAGATCGACGTAAACTCTTCGCAAGTCGGTGGCAACGTCGACCCGGGCCGCATGAAGAACACCCCGCTCAACGGTCGCAACTGGATGGAGCTATCGCTCCTCGTCCCCGGCGTCACCGTCAATGCAGTCTCAACTGTCCCCCTTGGCAACGGCAGCCAGGGCCGCTTCCAGATCAACGTCGATGGTCAGCAGGTCACCCAGAACGCCGCTGGCACCGGCTTCGGCCAGCCCCAGTTCTCGCGCGAAGCGATGGCCCAGTTCCAGGTCATCACCAATCGTTTTGATGCCACCCTCGGCCGCTCTGCCCAGATACAGATCAATGCCCAGACCAAGTCCGGCACCAACACGATTCACGGTTCTGCCTACGGCTTCTTCCGTTCGGACCGGTTCAACGCTGCAGACCCGATCGGACAGCGCGTCCTCCCCTTCAAGAATCAGCAATTCGGCGGCACGGTCGGCGGGGCAATCATCAAGGACAAGCTCTTCTACTTCGGAGCCTACGAAGGGGAGCGCCAGCCCTCTACCGTTGTCCTCACTCCGCTCGGCTTCGTTGGGCAACGCTTCGAATTTCAAAACGACTTCCAAACCAATACCTACCTTGCCCGAGTCGATTACCAGCAGAGCGCCTCCAAACGGCTCTCCTTCCGCTTCAACAAATCCGAATGGCGCAACCCCTTCGGCAACGTCACCGGCACCTCGCATCCCTCCCAGGCCGCCAGACAAACCCGCGATAACTGGAGCCTCTTCCTCAGCTACAACTGGACGATGTCCCCCACCCTGGTCTCGGAGATCAAATACGGCTTCAACAAATTCAACTGGTCCAACACTCCTTACGTCGACTTTCTCGAGATCCGCATCCCCGGTGCCGCCACCATCGGTGGACCCTTCAACTTCCCTCAGATCTTCGACCAGAAAACACACCAGATCCGCAATGACCTCTACTGGATGAAGGCCGCACACTCGGTCAAATTCGGCGGTGAGTATCTGTCGAACAATCACACCGGTCTCTTCCAACAGAATATCCGCGGCCAGGCCAACCCGCTCTCGGCCGCACCAGCCAATCTCGCTGCCCAGGTGCCTGTCTGGAATGATCCCAAAACCTGGAACATTGCCGCATTCTCTGCCCTAACCAACAGCTATGTGCAGGGCTTCGGTAACTTCGACATCGACGTGCCCCGCAACGTACTTGGCTTCTGGGTGCAGGACGATTGGAAGGTCTCAAAGAAACTCACCGTCAACCTCGGCGTGCGTTACGACAACGACATCGGCATCTGGAACACGCCGACGCTCAGGTCGAACGTAGTGCTTCCGCGTGGTGGCCAGAATCGCAATATCGCCCCTCGCCTCGGCTTCGCTTATGACCTGCGCGGAGATCGCAAGACCGTCCTGCGTGGCGGTACCGGTCTCTACTTCGCAGACATTCAGGCCAACCAGGTGATTAATCAATCCATCTTCAACGGAGAAAAATCGATCCAGGCTAGCGTCAATCGCACTGCCACGGTCTCGATCAATCTTGCAAATCCCTTCGGGGGAATCAATGGGGACGACTTTGTCACGGGCAAAGCGCCAACGCCGATCCAGAACGTTCAGGTGCTCGACAAAGACGCCAAAACACCCTTCTCCTTCCAGTCCTCCTTTGGTGGCGAACACCAGTTCAAGGGCAACTGGACCTTCTCTGCCGACTTCGTTTTCTGGCGTGTTTACAACGAGTGGATCCGTCAGGATCGTAACCTCTTCTTTAACGCTGCCACCGGCTTTCAATCGAACCCCGCTACCGCAGGCCGCCCTGATGCGCGCTTCGGTCAAATCCTCAATTTCACGACTCCGGATGCTTCGGGAGCGATCTACTATGGTGGCCAATTCGAGATCACCCGCCGCTTTGGCAATCGCTTTCAGGTGGGCACTTCCTACACGCTTTCGAAGCTGAAGGATTCTACCGACGGAGCCTTCAACTACGCCAACAATCAGTTCAACCTCTCGGACGAATGGGCTCGCTCCCTCGACGATCAGCGCCACACGCTCAACTTCGATGGCAGCCTCACGCTACCCTTCGGCTTGTCCTCAAGCCTCTTCTATCATTTCGGTTCGGGCAACTCCTTCCGCAGTCTGAGCCCCACCAACCCCTTCGCTTATGTCGGTACCAACAACCGCACCTTCCTCTCAACAGCCACCACCTTTATCGACCGGCAATTCCTGACTCCATCGACGGCCCCCGGCTTTACTACCGTCAAGCGCAACTCGCTCAGCGGCCTGGCCATCAACCGCCTCGACTGGCGCCTCAACAAGGCCGTCAAGATCAAAGAGAAGTTCACGGCCACTGGAACCTTTGAAGTCTTCAACGTCCTGAACTACCAGAACTACGGTGTCTACAACACCAACGTCGGCATTGCCAGCTATGGCCGTGCCGCCTACAACGCCAACTTGGCCTATGCTGCCCGCATGTTGCAGTTCTCGGCCAGACTGGATTTCTAACCATGATTGCGCTTTACGGGCTTCTCCTCTTAGCTGCGACGCCAGACCTCTGGCTCCAGCGGGTGGAGCCCGTAATGTCGAAAGACGAGCGCACTCTCTACTCCTCCCTGACAGACGAGAAAGCCCGCGAGGTCTTCCGGACGGGCTTCTGGTCCTCTAAATCGATCACTGAATCTGAATACATCGCCCGCGTCGAACACATCGACAACGCCTTTGGCTCCGGCCAGGCTGGTTCTGGTGCCAACACCGACGCAGGCCGCCTCTACCTTGCTCTCGGGCCACCAACTTCGATCAGCAAGCTTCCTTCCAGCCGTATCTTCTATCCAACCGAGATCTGGGCCTACGATCATGTCCCGGGCATCCAGACCAGCTCCCGAGTGCAGTTCCTCTTCTATGGAGACCGCCGCAAGCTCTACTCACCACAGATCAATACGATCCGCGCACTGCTGATTCCAAACGCTGGCACCAGGGGTCTCTTCCCCGTCAACGACATCATCACCGAGACCGACGTCAAAGAGCGCCTGAATCTCTCGCCTGCTGAGATGGATGTGCTTGAAGCCGCCATCGGTGTTGGCCGTGGCATCAAGAATTCAGCTAACTCCGAGATTCTCTATCTAGCTACCAGCCCGCGCGAGATGCTCTCACGAACCCGCACTGGTGCTGCCTCCTCGCGCATCCGCTTTGAAGGTGAGCGTCCAAAGCTCGACACCAGTCAATTCCAGACCGTGAACAAAATCCCTGCCATTGACCTCACCTTCACCGGTAGCGCCCGTAACTCGATCACTGTTGAGATCCGGAACCTCGAATCGTTCACCAATAAACTCGATTTCGAAGCAACGAAACCATTTACTTACACCCAGCGCGTCTATCTGCTGCCCGGTGAATACACGCTGTTGGTTGAGGTAGACGGCTTCCGCACAGGCTATGTCATCAACGTCGCCAAACTCAGCCCGACAGACCCGCTTGCCGACCCGCACTTCCCTGGTGCCGACTGGGCCTCCATTGGCCGTCAGTATCTGCTGGCTCAGGATCTTCCTCGCGCCAGCACCTGCTTCAAACGTGCACTAGCCGCAGGCCGCAGCGTCGATGCGCTGGTAGGCTCTGCGCGTCTCGCGAAAACTCTCGATGAATCGCGTGACCTGCTCAATGAAGCGCTCAGGATTCAGCCCAACCACTTCGAGGCCCTGGTCTCCCTCGCCGGCGTAACTGCCGAATTTCAAGACTACCCACTCGCCGCTACTTACTATGAACGCGCTCTCGCCATTCGTAAGGTGCCGGTTATTGAGGAGGCGCTTGCGCGCGTAGCAAGTCATCGGCCGCAACCAAAATAGTCATCCGCAGC
>CANGVB010000334.1 GCA_947456995.1 Bryobacteraceae bacterium
CCACAGCCCGCCCTTACTGTGCGCTACAACATGCAGTCGCTCTGCACCGAATTCCAGACAAGCCTGAGACAGCGAACTCCCGAGAGGCCCGCGGCCAATCGTCTCAAGCACTACATCGTCGCCGAGCGAGTCTGGCTTGGGATTAGCGTTGCCCTTCTTCTTGGCTGTGTAGTAGCCTATGGATCGGTCATCGAATGGCCTTCTGAAATCCGACGAAAACCAAGCTGGCCCTGCGCTGCGCCCGTGGACAAATAAAAAGGGGGCAAGTGCATTAAAGCGCAGCCGCGAAAACTTCAAACCAGCGCCGCAACCATTACAAACCGCGCCCGAAATCACCGAAGTTCGGGCGGCGATGACATTGACGCCTGGCCTTGGGTCGCGGCCCTCCCGCCTAACCCCAAACTTGAAATTATCTAGGCGGATCTCGAAACTGTACTTACGGCTCTCCCTTCTCCGCGAAAAGATGAACTCCTGCGGCACACCATTGATACTACTTCGAAAAGAAATGTCAGCATCCGCGCCGTTACCCACCTCAGCCTGAATACATCCCTGAGCTTGGATTAGGCCTTTGCTCACGAGCGAGCCAAAGTTTTGCGGTTCTCCAGCGGCAGTAACAACATCCAATCCCCCATTTCCGATGACACGGCTGATCTCTAGCCGGGCGGTTTGAGTGGATGAGATGCAATCCCCTTCTCCACACCCAAAGTCAACCGTTCCTGGCACTTCGGTATTGTATGGCCTTTCCTCGCAACCACCATAGGCTTGCATACATGGAATTAAAGATAAAAAGAGAGCAGAGAAAACAGCTACACGGTGACGTCCTTCAAGTGCCATAACCGCAGCTTAGCCCAATCTGACTGGGCTTACAAGAGTAATGTTTTGAATTACAAACTAATGAATTCTAAAGCTACATGAATGCAAAGTTCCCCCTGCTACTTCAACTCCCCAGCCAGCTTGCTAGCCAGCGGGCTCTGCTGCCCCGCATACTTATTCCCAGGCTTCGACCGATACGGCATCGACGACGGCGTCGACAGCTCCTCAAACGTCATCGAACAAATCCGCATCCCCGGATACAGCGCCACCGGCATAATCCCCAAATTCGACAACTCAAGCGTCGCCCGCCCACTCCAGCCCGGATCAAACAACCCGGCCGTCCCATGCACAATAATCCCGATCCGTCCCAGACTCGACCGTCCCTCAAGCCGCCCCAAAATATCAGGCGCAAGCTCCAGATGCTCCACCGTAATCGCCAGCGCAAACTCACGAGGCTGCAAGATAAACGCTTCCCCATCCGGCACCACAATCGTCCGCATCAGCTTCGAGATATCCACCTTATCCCGCAAGTCAATAAACGCGTGCTTGGAATGCTCAAAAATACTGAACTCATTCCCCAGCCGGAAGTCGACACTGCAACTCCCGATATGCTCCTCCGGCATAGCCGGATTTACTGCGATCTTGCCCGAAGCGAGCGCTTTGCGAATATCGACGTCTGATAAAACCATGTATTTTCCGTGTGCTTTAGCGATTGTAAACGAAAAGCCCGGCGCCATCAGCACCGGGCCTTCCCTTAAAAGATAAAAACGATTTGGTGGACGAGAAGGGGTTCGAACCCTCGACCCCCGCATTGCGAACGCGGTGCTCTCCCAACTGAGCTACTCGCCCAAACCATCTTTAGTTTACCCCTTCTTGGGGTCTAAAATCATCTCGATCTCTTTACGGCAGTCCTTCAAGTGGCTCAACGTAGCCGCATCCTTCGCCGTCAGTGCCGCAGCAGCAAGACGCTGGCTCAACTGCTCCAGCATCACCCGCGCCGTCCCGCGAAAGTCCGTCTGCTGCCAGCCAGCCGTCATCATCGCCATGATCTCCGGGTTCCCGCGGCCACCAAAGCCGCCCAGTGCAGGCGCAGCCGGCCGCGTCAGCAGCGTCTTGATGTGGTCAATGTAGTTGCGCTGCAATGCCCGTCGATAGATATCGATCGACGTGCCAGGCTTTGCCACCTCACTAAACACCCCACCCTGCACATCGGTCATAAACTCGCGCAGCGTATAAGCGTTCTTCGCGTCCAGTGCCTCCGCATCGGTCAACAACTTAAACCGCATCGGTGACAGCAGCGACTCCAGCGTCTGCTTCTGCTGATTGATGATGATGTCGGCAGCCCCAAAATACTGGAACTGGTTCAGCAACTCCGGCTTGATCAGATTCGTCGGCGGCACAAAAACCTGCTCCTGCAAGAACTTCACCGCTTCCTTCTGCTTCGCCTTCGGCACTCGCGCAAACTGGTCGCCACCACGCCCGGCCAGAGTGCGGCTCTCCACCACACCACCCACCATGCGCACTACCGATCCCAGCCAAAGCCGGCGCAATCCCCAAACATCCTGAAAAGTCTCCTTCAACAAATCGAAGTCCTCACCAGGCCGGGTCGTCGCCTTCACCAGCCAGCCATTGATCACCCGCTCCAGATTCTTAAAGCCCAGCGTCGTAGCCAACACCGGGTCATCCCCGATATTCTCGGTCTTCACCGTCGGGTCGATCATGGCCGGCCCATCCTCGCCACCAAAGCGCAAGAATGGCTCTACCAACTGGCGCGCCGCAATCTGATCCAGCGCCGTCTTCTCGTCATCCGGGTTCTTCGCACCAACCACAGGCTTATAGCCCCACTCAATCGCAAACTTGTCATAGTCCGCAATGATCGGGATCAGCGCGCTCACGTTATCTTCCGGCTGCGCCACATAGTTGAAACGCCCGTAAGCCATAATCGAGCCCACGCTGCCATGCGTCTTGGTAAATGCCGGGTCCCGCAACTGCGCAATCGAATAAGCCGAGCTCGCCTTATGGTTGTGCCGAAGCCCAATCGTATGCCCCACCTCATGCGAAGCGATGTAGAGCAGAATCTCGCCCATCAGCTTCTTGTCAAAGGGCAGCCTCCGCGCCGCATCGTTCTGCGCCGAACACATCGCAAAATACCAGGCCTGCGACAGCTTCAGCACATCATGCCAAAGAATCAGGTGCGTACTGATAATCTCGCCACTGCGCGGGTCATGCACATGCGGACCCATCGCATTCTCCACCGGCAAGGCCGCCCAGCGCACTACCGAATAGCGCACATCCTCGGCATCCCAGGTCGGGTCCTGCTCCTTCGTAGGCGCGTCCTTGGCGATAATCGCGTTCTTGAATCCAGCCTGCTCAAAGGCCACATTCCAGTCCTCGATTCCCTTCTTGATATAGGGCTTCCACACATCGGGCACTTCGCGGCCCACATAGAACGTAATCGGCTTCACCGGCTCACTCACAGCCGCATTCGGATTCTTCTTCTCCAAACGAAAACGAGTAATAAAGCCCTTCTGCTCCACGCGATTTTCTTCGTTCGCGTACTCCTCAAACGGCTGCACAAAATAACCCACGCGCGGGTCAAAGTTACGGCCCATCATCGGCTTCTCCGGCAGCAGCACCATGCTGTAATGCACCATCACACTCAGGCTCCGCAACCCACCCGGAATCACAGCCGGAGGCGGCGCATTCGGGCTAGCTGAAGGCAGCGGCGGCGCACCAAAATTCCACGTCAAGGTCGAACGTACTTCGATGTTTTCCGGAAACGCCTTAATCTCATCGACAAAGCTCCGCGTCGGGTCCGCCGGCGGCACCATCGGCAGCCGCAAACTCGCAAGCAAACTCACCACAGACAGCTCCGGGATATCCGCCGAAAACATCGACGTCACATCAATCACCGCGCTCTTATCCTTACCCTCAGCTTCAACATTGAAGGCCCGGATGATCGGCTGAAAATTCGATAGCGACACAGCAAGCTGCGTCCCGGCATCCCCATTGGTAGCCCGCTTGGTCACCGGATTGATCTTGAGAAACACGCGATTCCCACGCCGCTCCCAGCGCACCATCCGCGTATTGCCCGGGCTGCCGCTATAGCCAACCCCGGGAGGCGCCTGCGCGATCTCGTTGTACATCAACATGTCGCGCCCGTAAAGCTTCTCCGGGATCTCGTAATACCACTTCTCGTCCAGCGTATGAACCTTGAACAACCCGTCCTTGGTCTTCGCCTTCGCGGTGATTACGTCTTCGTATTTCTTCGGGCCCGTCGCTGGCGGACGCGCAATCGGCGGCGCACCTCCTCCACGGCCATTGGCAGGGGGCGTAGCCGGCGGCACAGGAGGTTCCTGCGACATCAGACCTACGGGTAAAAGCAGAACAGCCGTCGCCAGTAAGCGACGGCTGAGAAGCCGGTTCTTCAACATGTTCGAGAGACCTCTTTCGAGTTTTTAGTTATTCCTTAACTTCGTAGCGGAATTTTTGACTGGCGCTGTTCGCACCCTTCTTCGCTTTCACTTCAATCTGCCAGGCACCCACCATGATGAACTTCTGTTTCGATTCATAAACGCCGGGCTTCACCTGCTTGGCCGCTTCTTTGAATTCGCCGTGGTCCATTTCCACCATCGTCAAAATGGTCTCCACTTCAGCGCCAGCCACCGGCTGGCCCTTGGCATCAACAATCTTCACCGTCAGCGGCGTATCGTAATTGGCCTTCACCTGCTTCGGCAATTCGTACTGAATCTTCCAGGCCGACTTGTCTTGCCCGAAGAGGCCGAGCGCACACACAACGAGAGAAAGCAAAAAAATCCGCATGTCCCGATTCTATAACTTTTGCAGCCGAACGCTACCATTCGATGTGCTGACCCGGATCGGCCCACCGCCGGTCCCAACTTTGCCATCCACACGAGTCTTCGAAACCGTACCTGTCGACGACATCTCGAACTCATTGGTTATGCTCGAATTCGATGTCGTTACCCGCAAATCCGCATTCAACTTCGCAGGCAGCCGCAACGTCACCCCCGAATTGCTTGTATCGACATCAAGCGACTGCCCCTTGTAATCCGGCAAGCTCAAATCAATCGAACCATTCGAACTATCCGCCTTCACCGGCCGGCCCTCTGCCAGCTTTTCGACACGTGCCTTGATGCTCGAATTAGAAGTCGAGGCCTCAAAGCCGCCCTCCAGGCCATCTACCGTGATCGAACCATTCGAAGTCCGCCCCACAAAGTCCCCGTGCACACCCGTCACATCGATTGAAGCATTTGAAGTCTTCGCATCGAGCTTGCCTTCAAGCCCCCGCACCTTCACCGA